>NZ_JALAZE010000009.1 GCF_022809095.1 Bacillus kexueae | reverse complement strand
ACCCGTCCGCCGCTAACGTCAAGGGAGCAAGCTCCCTATCTGTTCGCTCGACTTGCATGTATTAGGCACGCCGCCAGCGTTCGTCCTGAGCCAGGATCAAACTCTCCAAAAAAGTTTGATTGCTCATAAAAAAAGAATTAACGTTGACGCTTCGTTTTGTTTAGTTTTCAAAGAACTCTTCCGCCGCTTCACCTTCTCGTGACAGCGACTTTTTTATATTACCAAACGAATTGTTTGGTGTCAACAACTTTTTTGAAACTTTTTTCAAAAAACAACCATCGCTTCCGACTTATTCCTTTCTGTCATCAGCGACGGTTATTAATATATCACCATAATTATTCTACGTCAACACTTTTCTTCAAAAAATATCCTCGATGATAAATTCCATGACCTTTTGTCTCAACTCGGTTAATGCCGACAATATCTCTGTCAATTAAAAATTCGAGAAGTACACTTAAATCAACCGCATAAAACTGAACGTCAGGATGCTCAACTAAATCAGCAAAGAACCACATATCTTTTTCAGCTAATACATTAATTAAATGAGCTGCCCCAATTTCTGTTTTCGTATGGATTAAGAAATCAAAAGCTAAAAACAACAACTCTAAACGTTTATGAAGTTCTTCATCACTTTCAACAAGCTCTTTGTACAACTTATAAACTTGAGGCTCAATATGCTTTACTTGATTCCAAACGGTAATCTCCGGATGAAATCCTCGGTCAATTACTTCTAATCGCGCCAAATGGTGTAGAGAGTGGATAATATGGTTGTATGCATCGAGATAGTGTTTCCCTTCAAAGAAAGCTTTACCTTCCATATAACGTCTAATCAATTTTGCAAATTCGATGGAAATTTTCAGTTTTCTCTCTTGGAATGGAAATGTATTTAGTCGATCGATTAAGCCTACTAAGTATTCATTCCGATCAAATAATACTTTTCCATTTAATACCCAATCAATCATTCTTCGGTTAGTCCCAAGAAGAATCCATTCATTTAGTTGCTTTTCCGTTACAACATGCAAAGCTGCTTTTTGATCCATGAATTCGTAATGCTTAATAAAAAACGGTTTTTCTGCATCCTTCGTAATAATTAACAATGCAACATCTAAGTTATCGGTTTGCGGTGATGTTTGGTTTCGCTTTTCAATCATTAAGACAGCAAGGGTGTCAGGGTGACTTGCTCTTTCTTGATAAATCGGGCGAAGCATATCCTTCACAATCATTCCCCCATCCGTTAATTATAGAGTTTCATTCGTATTAACTAATTCATTTATTTCAACTTTAAGCTACAGATTGTTGCTTTTACAATGAATATTAAACGCTCCAGACACTTGCCTTTCCACAGGGAGGAAGTCGAGCCTCCTCGGGATGCGCCTTCCAGGTCTCGCCCTTTCCTCTAAATCCTGCAGGAGTCAAGTATCCTCCGCTCCATTACATAGAGGAAAAATCCCCCTGAACAATTTAGAAAACAGCCTAATCATTTGAATTAACACCTGCTACCTGTTTAAAGTACAACAACAAGTATTAAATTCAGGACAAATGATATGAAAATGTATTGCCCCTTTTTCTTATCTAATAGCTAGAGCTTCATTCGACTAGAATTGCTGGAATTGCTACTGTTTAGTGTACAGTTTCTACAAAGTCTTCTGAAATCCCTTTATTTCAATTTTCGAATTTCTTCCTTGGTTATCGCTGTAAAAAGTATGCTATATTATTGTACAGGAGGTAACGAAAATGTCACGCAAATATTCCAGTAAAATAAATAAAATACGTACATTCGCTTTAAGTTTAATCTTTGTTGGCTTTTTAATTATGTACATCGGGATCTTTTTTAAAGAAAACGTTGTCGCGATGACTATTTTTATGCTCTTAGGACTTTTATCAATTATTGCAAGTACTGTTATTTACTTTTGGATTGGAATGCTCTCTACAAAAGCAGTTCAAGTAATTTGTCCAACATGTGAAAAGCCGACGAAAATGCTTGGTCGTGTAGACATGTGCATGCATTGCCGAGAGCCCCTTACTCTTGATAAAGAGCTGGAAGGAAAAGAATTTGACGAAAGCTATAATCGAAAAGCAAAGCAATAATGGCTATTGCCTAAAGATCAATACATAAAAAAGCTGATAGTTTGACTATCAGCTTTTTTAGTGCGTTTCTTTTTGTTGACAATCACTGCATGTTCCGTACACTTCCATACGGTGATGACTTACTTTAAATCCCGTCACATGTTCAGCTAAATTTTCTACTTCATCTAAACCCGGATAGTGGAAGTCAACAATTTTGCCACAGTTCTCACAGATGATGTGATAGTGATCGGAAGTGACAAAGTCAAACCGACTTGAAGAATCTCCATACGTAAGCTCCTTGACTAATCCAACTTCGCGAAAAACACGTAAATTGTTATATACAGTCGCTACACTCATATTTGGAAATTTTCCTTCAAGCGCTTTATAAATATCATCGGCCGTCGGATGATTCATGGATTGAATTAAATACTCTAAAATCGCATGACGTTGCGGAGTAATACGGACTCCAAATTGCTTCAACGTGTCAAGCGCTTCATTCAACATGCTTTCTGACATCGTCATGCACCTCTTTTCTTCGTTAAAATTGGAACCAGTAAAAAGGAACGAAGGGTTTTCGTCCGCTTTTTAAAAAATTCTTATTTTATAATGTTTATAAATAGTGTACATTGAGAGATAAACTTTTGTCAACGGACGAAGCTCTATGTAGAGAAATACAATTAATGGAACTTCAACTCATTGTATATCATTAAGAAACATACAAGATTTTACACTCACACCCCCGACATGAAAATTTATTCTCCCCGGGGTTTCCTTTCTACCATCTACCTATCATGATCGATCATTCGGCTCATAGGTAATTTTTATTTTCACAGAAAAAGCGCAAAGCGCAAGTCCTTAGGCGAAGGGCGCTTGGAGCTAGACACCAAAAAAAACGGTAAAGAGAGTACTTTAACACTTTATTGAACTTAAACTTTCTGTAACAATCAAAAAAAAGCGAACGAAAATTCGTCCGCTTACACCATAGATTGTTTGAGGAGAAATGCACTTGTTACACTGCATTATACGCATGCAGCAACATTTGTGCTTAGACTCCTATCATTAGAAACCTTTTTTTATAATTCCTCTCGAATGTAACGTAGCGCTTCTTCCACATGTCCTTTCACACGAACTTTGCGCCACTCTTTCACAAGTTTCCCCTCTTTATCAATAATAAAAGTAGATCGCTCAATTCCCATGTATTCTTTACCGAAGTTTTTCTTCAATTTCCATACACCGTACGCTTCCGCTACTTGGTGATCTTCATCAACTAATAATAAAAACGGTAAGTCGTGCTTTTCTTTAAATTTTTGATGTCTGTTTTGCGGATCTGGGCTAACCCCTAAAATCACTGCATCTAAATCAACAAAGCTTTCGTGATGATCACGGAAGTCACACGCTTCCGTTGTACATCCTGGTGTCATATCTTTCGGATAAAAATAAAGAACAACGTATTTCCCTTTAAAGTCTGAAAGCTTAACTTTCTCACCATTATCCGCAACTAATTCAAATTCTGGTGCTAATTGACCTACTTCAACCATATGTATCCCTCCATTGATTATGCTTTTCCATTATAAGCGTAACCAATTTCATAAAGTGATACAACTTATTGATTTTTATCAATGCCAATCACCGCTCGTGCTACAACAGTCGTCGGGAGAATATAGCCTAAAAATGCTTCAATGAGCGCAATCCATCTCCCAATTCCGATTGGCGTAATATCCCCGTACCCCACCGAAAAGAGCGTAACTGCGCTAAAGTAAAGGCATGATTCTAATTTTTCGAAATATGTCCCTTCTAACTCCATCCCCATTTCTTGGAGAACGACAACATCATATTCTACAAGCAATAAATATATCATCGCAAAACCAATTAAAAACGATACATACACAAGTCCTATTACATAAACCGTTTCAAAGGATAGAAACGTCCCTTTTCTTACCGCTTTGATCAGAATGCGTACACTCATGATTAGACATAGTAAGACCCCTAATCCAATGATAAATCCCATCCACTTCCCCCTGAAAAGTACAGTTTGTACAATATACCGTGAATTTCATAAAAATATACCGATAAGAGAATCCTTGTTTATTAGTTCATAATTTCACTATAAAAAGAGCCCTCAAGAATTCCATCTCTTATTCTTAAAGGCTCCTTTATTCCATTTTCTCTAATTACCCGCTCCTCGATATCTTTTCACTCCAGCATTCCATAATAGAATGGATAGACTAAAAAAGATCATTCCCATAACAGGGGTTATAAATGCGTATCCATACCACTCTTCTTTGTTTAAGAAGTACGCTGAAGGGTAAACACCTACAAAAGCAAACGGCAAAATCCAAGTTAGAATATAACGAATAATACGATTGTATATATTTACAGGATATCGACCGTAGTTTCCGATGTTATACATCATAGGCATAATAGATGTACGTGCATCGGACCAAAACCCAATACTAGCAATCGAAACGAAGATGCCAGCATATACGAGCGTACCACCAAGAACAAATAAGATAAAAATAAAAAGATCATACCAATGAAAGGTTAATTGTAGCTGAATAGCCGCATACCCCATGATGATAAACCCTGTAATGGCACCAAATAGCGATTCTAGTTCCATTCGCTCTAGCACCACTTGAAATAAGCTATGAATAGGCCTTGTTAAAATACGATCCATTTCCCCTTTTACAATATAACGTTCATTAAAATCCCAAATGTTAAAAAACGATGCAAAAAGTGCAAACGGTACTAAAAAGAAACCATAAATAAAGATAATCTCATCTCGATTCCAGCCACTAAGCATACTCGTATGCCCAAAAACTACGAGAATAAAAATTAAGTTCGCTGCTTGAAACATCATGTCTGATATTAATTCTACAACCATGTCCGTACGATATTGCATGCGCGTCTTCAAATATTGACCCATATATTGAAAAAACATAGAAGCATAAAACATATCATCATCCCCCTTGGATTATCATTTGCTTTTTCGCAGTTGCCCACATAATTTGGATTGGGATGATTAAGACAACAGCCCAAATAACTTGAGTGAAAAGCGCGTTAAACACTTCCTGCCCTTGGAAGCCTTCCGTAAAAATCATACTCGGGATATAGCTGATTGCCTGAAACGGAAACCACTTCATCACATCCTGTGCCCAAAGAGGGTAAAAACTAATAGGTAATAACAACCCGGAAAATAAATCGATAACCACTCGCTTTGCACGCATCAGACCATCGGCATTAAATAAGAAAAACGTTAACATGCCGGTTAATAAATTAATTTGCGTATTGATGATAAAACTTAGCAAAATAGATAACGTGAAATATCCCCACGTCATGCCGTCGGCCGAAAAAGAAAGAGGAAAGACGAGACTAACAATAACCATCCCTGGTACGGAGAAGAAAAACAATCGGAAAATCCCTTCTCCTAACGCTTGCATCGTCTTCATCCCAAGGTAATGATACGGACGAATAAGCTCTACTGCGACTTTTCCTTCTTTAATCTCGCTAGCAATCTCTCGGTCGATATTGTTAAAGTAAAAAGCCCTCGCCATCCACGCAACGGCAACATACGTAACCATCTGCGTCACAGATAACCCTTGAATATCTTCTTTCGCCCCATATATCGCCGACCATAAAAAATAGTAAGCACCAATATTAATACTGTAAATTAAAATTCCTGTATAATAGTTCGTTCGGTACGCAAGCATCATTAAGAAACGTATCCGAATCATTTCAAGATATTTTTCCATTCACTCCACCCTTATTCCAATTACACTCGATCACTATCATTTTCTAAATTGATTCGTTGGGTTACTTTTAGTCCTTCAAGAAAAGATAGATGAAAGCACCTCTTTTAAGCATTCGTCCCTTTCTACTTTGTGGCTTCCCCTTTTTCATAGATGTTACGAATTATTTCTTCCGTAGAAATCTCACGGATACTTAAATCGTTTATCTTCTCTGAAGCGACAACTCGACTAATGAGCTCTGACATATCCGCTTGATGGTTTGCCACTTGGGCGGTCCATACATTGTTACGGTCCCCCATTACCCACTGAACAGATAATTTATCCGTCAACTCCATTAAACGGGCTTCTGTCACTTCATGACCGAATTGAAACTCAATTTGTTTACCTTCTCCCCAGTGGCTTCGCAAATGATTAAGCGAACCGTCATAAATAATCTTCCCTTCATCAAGCATCACGACACGCTCACACAGTGCTTCGATATCGGATAAATCATGAGTCGTTAAGAGAATCGTTGTTTTATATTTTTCATTTATTTCTTTTAAAAATTGGCGAATTTTTAACTTTACTAGCACGTCTAATCCAATCGTCGGTTCATCTAAAAAAAGTAAAGGTGGATTATGAATAAGAGCTGCCGCCAATTCACAACGCATTCGTTGGCCTAACGACAGTTTTCGTACCGGTTTGTCTAAAAGCGGTTCAATGTCTAACGTCTTGATGACATGATCCATATGTTCGTTATAATCTTGGTCCGAAACTTGGTAAACTTTTTTTAACAACCGAAACGATTCTTGAACCGCAATATCCCACCATAGCTGGGAGCGCTGACCAAAAACGACTCCGATAGTACGGACAAACTTTTCGCGATCCTTATGCGGATTCATCCCATTTACAAGAACATGTCCTGCTGTTGGTGTCAAAATACCCGTTAACATTTTAATAGATGTTGATTTTCCTGCCCCGTTCTCGCCAATATAACCAACCATCTCTCCTTGCTTGACAGAAAACGATATATCGTCAACAGCGCGAATCGTTTTATAGTTACGTGTAAATAAATCACGAAACGCTCCTTTTAATCCTGAGCGACTTGAGTAACTTTTAAATTCTTTTCGCAAATTTTCTACTTCAATGACATTCATTCTGTTCCCTCCGGCTCTATAACGAAAAACTGTCTTTTGATACATCGAATAGTTTAGCGGAAACATGGTGATTAAACAAACAATGTGCACCCCTTCTCATATTTGTGAAAAGTGCTAGAATAGACTAGGATGGAATACAAAAAGAAGGTGAAAGAATGAACTTTACAAAATCTGAGCAGCTTCACCAAGAAGCGCTTGAACATATTGTCGGGGGAGTCAATAGCCCTTCACGCTCCTACAAAGCAGTAGGTGGCGGAGCTCCCGTTGTCATGGAAAAAGCAAAGGGTGCATATTTTTGGGATGTAGACGGAAATCAATATATCGATTATTTAGCAGCTTACGGTCCCATTATTACTGGGCACGCCCATCCACATATTACAAAAGCGATTCAAACAGCAGCGGAAAATGGGGTCTTGTATGGAACTCCTACTCCACATGAAGTAAAATTTGCAAAAATGCTGAAAGAAGCAATGCCTGCTTTAGAGAAGGTTCGCTTCGTGAACTCCGGAACTGAGGCTGTTATGACGACGATTCGTGTCGCTCGTGCCTATACAGGGCGTGACAAAATTATAAAATTCGCCGGATGTTATCACGGTCACTCTGATTTAGTTCTCGTAGCAGCTGGATCAGGTCCTTCCACACTTGGAACACCGGACTCTGCAGGTGTTCCAAAGAGCATTGCTCAAGAAGTGATAACCGTTCCATTTAATGAAATTGAGCCATTTAAAGAAGCATTAGAAAAATGGGGAGATCAAGTAGCAGCTGTGTTGGTTGAACCGATCGTTGGAAATTTCGGGATTGTAGAACCGAAACCTGGTTTTTTACAAGAGGTTAATCGATTAACTCACGATGCTGGTGCTCTTGTCATTTACGATGAAGTTATTACAGCCTTCCGTTTTATGTATGGTGGTGCACAAGACTTATTAGGTGTAAAACCAGACTTAACTGCATTAGGAAAAATCATTGGTGGCGGATTACCAATCGGAGCATACGGTGGCCGTAAAGACATTATGGAAAAGGTAGCGCCACTTGGACCAGCATATCAAGCAGGGACGATGGCTGGAAACCCAGCATCCATCTTATCTGGAATCGCCTGTCTTGAAGTGTTACAACAAGAGGGCGTGTACGATGAGCTCGATCGACTTGGGGCACTGTTAGAAGAAGGGATTTTAGCACACGCGAAAGCGTACAACATCCCGATTACCATTAACCGCTTAAAAGGTGCTTTAACGGTATATTTCACGAATGAAAAAGTGTACAACTACGAGCAAGCGGAAAACACAGACGGTGAGATGTTTGCGAAATTCTTTAAACTCATGCTTCACCAAGGAATCAATTTAGCTCCTTCTAAATACGAAGCTTGGTTCCTAACGATTGCTCATACGGAAGAAGATATTCACAAAACACTTCAAGCAGTCGAAAATGCTTTTCAACAACTTTCTACCTAACTCACTTGAGATGGCTACATGTTAGCCATCTTTTTTATAACGATTGGGTAACAATCTTGTAAAAACATTTAACGTTCCGAAAATCATCTTGAACATTCAGTCAAAACGATGTATATTACTTACTTGATTCACATACCAATTATTGTTTAGGGCAAAATAACAATTTACAGGAATCTTGTAGGAAAGGAAGACCAATTTAACTCTTATGAAACTTGGAGCCCGCATTTTAAAAACTGGGATAGCCATTACAATGGCATTATTAATTGCGATGATTTTAGACCTACCATCGCCTGCATTTGCGGGGATTGCTGCAATCTTTGCTGTGCAGCCTTCCATTTACAAATCGTATCAAACGGTTATCGAACAAGTTCAAGCCAATTTGATTGGCGCAATTGTCGCCGTTTTATTCGGTTTATTTTTCGGATCTAACCCTTTTATTATCGGATTTGTTGCAATTATTATCATATCCATTTGCTTAAAGTTAAAGCTTGAAAACACCATTTCCATCGCACTCGTAACGGAGATTGCAATTCTGGAGGCTACCGGTGAGAACTTTATATACATTGCTGGAATTCGCTTTTTCACCATCTTAATAGGCGTTTTATCCGCTTTTGTTGTGAACCTCGTCTTTATGCCTCCGAAATATGAGGCGAGACTATATCATAAAACGACTCATGTAACAGAAGAAATCATTAAATGGATTCGCATGAACCTGCGCCAAGCATCTGAGTATGGAACACTAAAGGAAGATATCAATCGAATTAAAGACCAGCTCATAAAACTCGACCAACTGTTTCTTCTATATAAAGAAGAACGAACGTATACAAAGGCAAAAATTTATCCAAAATCGAGGAAGCTAGTCTTATATCGCCAGCTTCTCACGACAACCAATCGCGCCTTTTACACGTTAAAAAAATTACACCGCCTTGAAAATGAGCTTCATCAAATGCCGATAGAATTCCAAGAAGTCATCATTTCAGAGCTCGATGTTTTGCTTCATCATCACGAAGAAGCATTATTAAAATTTGCAAAGAAAATCAAAGCCGATAAAACATCAGAGTTGGCCACCATCAATACCTTTGAAAAAGAAAAACTTGTACAAATCTTTTTAGACTATCAAAAATCATGTAAAGATCCTAACTGTTTTCATCATCTATTACCATTAGTCGCATCTATCATTGACTATCATGAACACTTAGAACATTTACACGTCTTAATTAATAGCTATCAACATTATCATCAAAAAGAAAATGACGATTTAGATTTAACGGAAGAATCTATTTGACCCCTCAATTCATGAGGGGTCAAAAAATTCAGCCCTTTTTCGTCGCAATTAAATTTAGTATCACTTCACTAAAGGAAGACATATCTAGTTTTCGCACGACGCTTAACAGTCGTCTTCACTTTTCACACTTCCACGCTCCTATCAATCATTTTTACACAATAATATGTTACACTTAATCCAACAATCTTTACCATTATATGGTGAGAAGGAAGGGGAAACGAAATGTTCATCAAAAAGCGAGCTTCTTCAGGGGAAACAAATGGGGTAAGCTATTTAAACGGTGAAGTAAAAGTCAACGGGTATACACTTAATGTCTACTGTTTTGTTACTGACGGTATTTTAATTGACACAGGTGCCCATTCTTTACATAAGTACTTTGAATTGTTTATTCAAAAATCTGATTTTGATAAAGTTATGATAACTCACCATCACGAAGACCATACTGGCTGTGCTGCATATATTGAAAAAATGATGAATCGTCCAATTTATATTAATGAAAAGTCTGTATCCCTCTGTCAAAAAAGAGCTTCTTACCCACTTTATCGTCAACTTTTTTGGGGAAGACGCAAACCATTTCACCCAAAGCCACTTTCAAACAACTTTACCTCTAGAACATCAACATGGGACGTAATCGATACACCGGGGCATGCATTTGATCATTTAGCTTTTTTAAATCGGCAAACGGGACAACTGTTTACCGGTGATCTATTTATTCATGAACGAACGAAAGTAATATTAGAAGAAGAAAGCATTCCCCAATTAACCGAATCTTTAACAAAGATTCTATCGTACGATTTTGAAGATGTGTTTTGTAATCATGCTGGTTTCATCCAAAAGGGCCGGGAAACATTGCAACAAAAGCGCGACTTTTTAGTATCTCTTCAACAAGAAATTCTTCACTTACACACAAAAGGACTAACACCTGAAGCCATTTGTAAACAGCTATTCCCGAAAAAATATCCTATCATCCGCATCTCAAACGGCGAGTACCATACGATGCACATCGTTACATCCATATTAAGTGAAAAAAATATCTATCACCATTAACATTTACCTATTATATCCAATTATATATAATATTTATTGAATGTTAATATAATTCAGAAAGGCAGGAAGGAATATGCTTACATTTCCAAAACCATCTACTCAACAGTTTCTTCAATTTATAAGAATGGAAGATTTCACTGTAAGTCCAGATGAAACCCAAGTCATAATCAGCACAAATTTAAACGGAAAATTTAATCTGTGGTCTTTAAATTTACCAAATCACTTCCCTTCGTTACTCACCTTTTTTAATCAACCCATTGATTCACTTCATTTTGTAGAAAGTGGGGATTTTATTCTTGTCGGATTTGATCAAGACGGTGATGAAAACGTTCAGCTATACGCCTTATCTCCTAATGGAGGAGAAGTATTACCACTTAGAAAAGAAGAAGGAGAACGACATTTCTTTGGCCATTTATCAAATGACGGAAAACATTTATACTACACAAGTACTAAAGGCAACCCAATGTTTCTTAATTCCTTCAAGTATGATGTTCTAGCAGGGAAGGAAGTTTGTTTAATAGAAGGAAAGGACGCTCCTACTTTTATTCATGCAGTATGTCCACATGAACAAAGCTTCGTATCTATCAAAGATTTCGTAAACACTCATTCATTAGCCTTCGTTCATACGAATGATGATGAGCTTTTATTAACTCCTCAAACGAATGAACAACATACTGTCTCTAATCCTATTTATATCTCTGACAACGAAATTTATTTTCTTACAAACTATGATTCAGACTTTTCCTACCTAGCCAAGTTTAATATCCCTTCTAAAAAATTTTACAAAGTATTCTCTATTGAAAAAGAAGATTTTACAGCAATGAAATATTCTCCAGAAGAAGAAATTCTATATTTAGTAGGTTCCTACGGAGTCGACGATCGTCTTTACCAATATCACATTCCATCAGGGATGAGCGAACAAGTCCCACTTCCGATTAAAGTTATTCATAAAATTGAAGTAAAGAAGAGTGGAAATTTGTACGTAATGGGGGAAACTACAACACGGCTATGTAACCTTTACCAATCTACGAATCAAGGACAAGACTGGACTGAATTAACACATTACAGAATTCCAGGCATTTCAGAGAAACAGCTTGTCGAACCAGAAATCATTACATATCCATCAGATGATGGCTTGGTGATTGAAGCTTTATGGTTTCAAGCCAACAATGATATAAAAAACGACCATGTCGTTTTTTATCCACACGGTGGTCCCCAAGCAAGTGAACGGATGATATTTAACCCTATTTTTCAACTTCTTCTTGCAAATGGATATTCAATCTTCGCTCCGAACTTTCGCGGGTCATCCAATTACGGTCTATCATTTATGAAAATGGTAGAAGGAAACTGGGGAGACGGTCCACGCTTTGATAATCTTGCAGGGATAAACTGGTTGATTAATAATGGATACGTAGATAAAGACAAATTATTACTATTAGGTGGAAGTTACGGTGGTTATATGGCATTGTTGTTACACGGACGTCACCACGAATACTTTAAAGCCGTTGTCGATATTTTCGGAGTAAGCAATCTACTTACTTTCTTAGACTCCATCCCTGAGTATTGGAAGTCTTACGCAACCCAATGGGTTGGAGATCCAATTAAAGATCGAAAGAAGCTCATTGCACATTCTCCCATCACCTATATCGACCAAATGGTCAAACCGATGCTCGTCATACAAGGTGCAAACGATCCACGCGTCGTTAAAGAAGAATCCGATCAAATCGTTACGAAGTTAAAAGAAAAAGGTCGACATATTGAATACATCGTTCTAGACGATGAAGGTCATGGATTCCAGAAAAAAGAGAACGAAATCTTTGTCTTTAGCAAAGTGGTTGAATTCCTTAATCAAATGATAAAACAAGAAAAGGTGTGCTAGTCTCTTACTGTCTAGCAAAACAACCGTAATCAAAAATCGCTAATTATGATGGAAGGCCTCCATTCTTTGAAGTTCTCAATTCATAAAAGGAATGATATTCAATTTTCCACCTAAAAGAAGACAGCGTCACCTCGCTGTCTTCTTTTAATCTTTCATTTTTGGATCCAATGCATCACGCAATCCATCTCCCATTAAGTTAAAGCCTAAAACCGTCAGCATAATAGCTAAACCAGGGAAGATTAGTGTCCATGGCGCTTGCATTAAATATTGCTTGGAGTCAGAAAGCATTTTCCCCCATTCAGGTGTCGGCGCTTGTGCACCTAGCCCTAGGAATCCTAACGCGGCTGCTTCTAAAATCGCCGTCGCAATCGCAAGAGACCCTTGAACAATGATTGGCGTTAAGCTATTTGGTAAGATGTGATGAACTAAGATTCGGAAATCTTTCATTCCAATGGCTTTTGCCGCCATAATATATTCTTCTTGTTTCACACTTAATACACGAGATCGAACTAAGCGTCCGAAGTTCGGAATATTAATAATCGCTATGGCAATCAAAGCATTTTGAAGAGAAGGTCCTAAAATTGCGATAACCGCGATAGCTAGAAGAATACTAGGGAATGCAAGCATAATATCAAAAATTCGTGAAATAATCGTATCAACCCATCTTCCGTAATAAGCGGCAATAATCCCAAGTGCTGATCCAATTATGGCAGAGCCTAATACTGCAAAAAATCCTACCCACAATGAGATTCGCGCTCCATAAATAATTCGCGAAAAAATATCTCGTCCGAAGTCGTCTGTACCAAACCAATGGTCGCTTGACGGAGGTAAAAGCCGTTCAGACAATTGTTGTTCTTTAAATCCATACGGTGCGATAAGTGGTGCAAAAATGGCTACAAGGATAAAAAAGACAACGATCCCTAACCCTAACAGGGCAATTTTATTTTTCCGAAACGTTTCCCAAGCTTCTTGTAAGGGCGATTTCACTTTGTCTTCTTGTATTTGAACGTTTACATCATTTCTTGCAAGTTCAGCCATGAAAAGTCCCCCCTTTACTGGTCATATTTAATGCGTGGATCTATGACCGCATAGAGTAAATCAACAATCAAATTTATAAAGACAAATATGGTCGCAATGATTAAAATACCTGACTGAATAACTGGGTAGTCACGATAAGTAATCGCATCATACAAATATCGTCCTACACCAGGCCAACCAAAAATGGTCTCTGTTAAAATCGCTCCCCCAAGCAAAAGACCTGTTTGCAAACCTACTACTGTCAACACTGGAATAACAGCATTTTTTAACGAATGTTTATAAACTACCCAAAACATTCGCACACCCTTTGCACGAGCTGTACGAACGTAATCAGATTTCATAACCTCAAGCATGGAAGAGCGCGTCATACGAGCAATAATCGCCATCGGAATGGTTGCTAATGCGATACTCGGTAACAACAGATGCTTTAATACCTGAACAAACTGATCCGTTCTACCTTGCAGAAGTGTATCAATTAAATACAAGTTCGTAATCGCTGTAACAGGGTCCCGCACTTCTTCTCGACCCGTCGACGGGAGCCACCCTAAATTGATGGAAAAAATCCATTGTTCCATCAAACCTAACCAGAAAATAGGCATCGATACGCCGATTAATGCGAAAACCATCGCCACATAATCAAACCATGAATTGGAGTACCATGCACTGATAATTCCCGCATTGACCCCAATAACAACAGCAATAATCATCGCTACTAACGTTAATTCCATTGTTGCGGCTAAATACGGCCACAGTTCTTGATTGATAGGAGCTCTCGTCCGTAAAGAAGTTCCTAAATCCCCACTTAAAAGCTGTTTCACATAATCGATGTATTGAATATGCCACGGATTATCCAGACCAAGCTCCTTCGTTAAAGCCGCTACAGCTTCTTTTGTCGCCTGCTGACCGAGAATAACTTGAGCTGGATCTCCCGGAATCGCACGAATAATTAAAAACACGACAATCGTCATTCCAAACAAGACTGGAATTAACGAAAACATTCGTCTTACGGTGTATACGAACATCCTTTTCACCTCACCTTATGTACCTGATGTCTCCTTTTCTAAAAACATATGTACAAAATGAACCGAGAAAAGGGGAACTACTTCCCCCTTTCCAGCTTCTATTATTCAGCTTTAAATTCTACTTCGCGTAAGGAATCAGATCCCGTTGGATGCGGTAAGAAGTTTTCTAGCTTACTAGAACCCGCTAATAAAGGTGTTGAGTGTACAAGCGGAATCCAAGGTGCATCTTCATGAATAATTTCTTGTGCTTTTTTGTATAACTCGTTACGCTTTTCTTGCTCTGTTTCCGTTTGAGCGGCAATTAGCACATCATGCAATTCATCCGAGCTGTATTGCGCATAGTTGTTACTTCCGATATTATCCTTATCTAAAAGCGTATATAAGAAGTTGTCAGCATCTCCGTTGTCACCTGTCCACCCTAATAAGAACGTATCGAATTGTCCGTTTTTCGCGTCTTCTAAATAAGTAGCCCAGTCTACTGTTTTGATTTCTGCATTTACCCCAATTTTACGGAAGCTCTCTTGAATAACTTCTGCAACTTTCATCGCTTCAGGCATATATGGACGTGCAACTGGCATTGCCCATAATTCCATATCAAATCCATCTGCATATCCAGCTTCTGCTAGTAACTCTTTCGCTTTTTCTAAGTCATATGGATACCCTTCAATTGCCTCATTGTATCCTTCAATCGAAGGTGGCATTGGATTTTTCGCTGGTTCTGCTTGTCCACCGTAGAATGCATCAATGATCGCTTGCTTGTCGACTGCATGGTTTAAGGCTTGACGAACTATCTTGTTGTTAAACGGTTCACGCGTTGCTGTTAATCCTAAATATCCAACATTCATAGAAGGACGTTTAAAAATTTGTAGATTTTCGTCCCCCGATACTTTCTCTTCATCTGAAGGATTTAAACCATCCATTAAGTCAATTTCTCCGTTCATTAACGCATTGAGACGAGCGGAGTTTTCAGGAATAACGCGGAAGATAACGCGATCTAACTTCGGATAATCAGCCATACGATATTCTTCGTTTTTCTCTAAAACGATACGATCATTTGGTTTCCATTCAGCAAATTTAAATGGACCAGTACCAACTGGATTTTCTCTAAACTTGTCCCCATATTGCTCAATAGCAGCTGGACTTGCAATGGCGAATGGTGACATCGCTAAGTTCTTTAAGAACGGTGATTGTGGACGTTTCAGTTTAAATTCAACTGTATAGTCATCGACAGCCTTCACTTCTTCAATAACATGTCCTTCATCCCCTTTGAATCCGCCAAACATAGAACCGTAATAAGGGAAATCTTCCTCACTACCACTCATCCAGCGTTCAAAGTTAAAGACAACAGCTTCTGCATTGAAATCTGTTCCATCATGGAACTTGACACCTTCTTCAAGCATTAACGTATAAGTTAAGCCATCATCCGATACTTTCCACTCTTTTGCTAAGCCAGGTTGTAATGTTGTGTCTTGCTCTCCATATTCAATTAATGTTTCAAAAATGTTCTTCGTAACTTTAAAGGACTCTCCTTCAGTTGTCGTAATTGGATCAAGCGATGTGGAATCTCCTCCACGTCCAAAAACGAGTGTTTTTTGAGCATCTGAAGCTCCTCCATCTGAACTTGAGTTGCTTGATTCTTCTGAACTGCTACACCCTACTAAGAAGGCACTTAGCGCAAGAAGAACGACAAGCATTTGCAAAAGACGTTTTTTCATTCCTCTTAAATCCCCCTTGTTTTTTTAATATGTATCATCAATGCTGCATCACTCATATAAATGGCATGCAACATAATGACCGTTAGATAGCTCCTGATAAGTAGGTCTCTTCGTTTTACATATGTCCATACATTCACTGCATCTAGTATGAAAAGCACAGCCGGTTGGCGGATTAGATGGACTTGGCAATTCTCCTGATAGCCCAAGACGTTCTTTCTTCACGAATGGGTCAGGGATCGGAACAGCCGATAGTAGCGCTTTTGTGTATGGATGCTTCGGTGAATCATATATTGCATCACTGTCTGCCAATTCAATTAATCGCCCTAAATACATGACACCCACTCGGTCGCTAATATGTTTAACAACTCCTAAATCATGGGCGATGAAAATGTACGTTAGGCCAAACTCTTTTTGTATATCTTTTAAAAGATTCAAAACTTGCGCTTGAATCGATACATCTAAAGCAGAAACAGGCTCATCAGCGATCACAAGCTTCGGTTTGGTCATAAGCGCTCTTGCAATCCCAATACGTTGACGCTGCCCCCCGCTAAATTGATGAGGATAACGCTTAGCATGATAGCTTGATAGACCGACTACCTCTAACATTTCTTGAACGCGCTTTTTCCGTTCTTCTTTAGATCCAATTCCATGTACAATAAGTGGCTCTTCTAAAATTTTTTGTACCGTGTGTCTCGGATTAAGCGAGGCATACGGATCTTGGAAGACCATTTGAATATCACGCCTAACTCTTCTCAGCTCATTTTTCGACATACTTGTAATCTCTTGATCTTCAAATTTGATTGAGCCATCGCTAGATTCAATTAATCTCATAATGAGTCGGCCAGTCGTTGACTTTCCGCAGCCGCTTTCCCCAACGATACCTAACGTTTCTCCTTTCCGCACATAAAAGGAGACATCATCTACCGCCTTCACTTCTCCTTGCTTTCGACCGAGAATTCCACCCTTAATCGGGAAATATTTCTTCAGTCCATTAATTTCTAATAGCCGTTCCGACATTCTTTTCAACTCCTCCTTCCATCTCCTCATGTAATAAGCATCTTACGGTATGGCCACTCGTTTCCGTTTGATTAAAAGAAGGGGATTGCTCGAAACATCGATCCATTGCATATTCACATCGAGGCGCAAAGAAACACCCCTTTTTAATCGTTCCAGGTCGCGGAACATTACCAGGAATGGAATACAGACGGTCTTCCTTTTTATGTACATGCGGAATAGACTTTAAAAGTCCTTTCGTATACGGGTGCTTCGGGTTTTGAAAGATTGCTTTGACATCCCCTTGTTCCACAATTTGTCCCGCATACATGACAATGACACGGTCACAAACTTCTGCAACTACGCCTAAATCATGAGTGATCAGCATAATGGATGTTTTCGTCTTTTCGTTCAATTCTTTCATTAACGATAAAATTTGCGATTGAATCGTAACATCTAATGCAGTTGTTGGCTCATCTGCGATTAACACTTTCGGGTGACAAGCCATTGCCATCGCAATCATGACGCGCTGTCGCATTCCTCCTGATAGTTGATGAGGGTATTCGTCGATTAATTCTTCAGCTCTCGGTAATCCAACAAGCTTCAATAGCTCAACACTTCGATTTCTCGCTTCCTTCTTCGAAGCTTTCGTATGTAATCGGATTGCTTCCATCAGCTGATCGCCAATGGTAAAGAGGGGATTTAGTGATGTCATCGGCTCTTGGAAGATCATAGAAATCTTATTCCCTCGTATGTCACGCATTCTTTTTTCATCAAATGTTAGTAAATTTTCTTGCTCAAAGAGGATTTCTCCATTTTCAATCACACCAGGCGGTTTAGGGATAAGTCCCATAATCGTCAAGGAAGTAACACTTTTCCCACTCCCCGATTCTCCTACAATTCCTAAAATTTCTCCCTCATATAACGAGAAGCTCACATCCTGAACAGCAGGTACGTTTTTCTTTCCAGAAGTAAACGAAACCTTCAGTTTATCCACTTGCAAAATCGGCTCTTTCTCCACGATGTCACCTACCTTCGAAAATAATATTCAGAAAATGTTTAATTTTACAAAATTATTAAATTATTTACGATTATGACATATTTCATGAAGGAATACCGTTGAATTTTGTCGAAATTTTCAGTTATTTTTCGACAAAACGATAAAAAACCCTCTTCCGCCTTTTCTCCGTTAATACACTAATATATTATTTCAAGAATTCCTCTATTCGTAGTAGGCCAATGTACCTTCTTTCAAGTTTCTTTCCTTCAATTTTCACCATCTATAAAAGTAATTTTGTTTACACCCTTCACCACCGATAGCAGTTAAAGGAACCATTCTCTATTCATTTATTTTATTAAAATAATAATACCTCTTACAATTAGACTGAAAATAAGGAGTATTTTCCTATTTTAATCAAACCTATTAATATTCTCGTAAAATTTATTGATAGATTATGGAATTTTCTGATATATTAAACTAGTGCTAAAAAGGAGGTGCAATTTTTACATAATTTAATAGATTAGGAGGAGATTTTTTTGAAACCTTTAAAAGTATTTTCGACGATTGCAACGTCAACTTTGTTGACCTGTTCAATCGCCTTTACACCCTTCAACAACTATGTGAACGCTTCCGACACAAAACCTCTAGAATCCGCACCAATCGACTTACACATCGTCCCTGAGGAACGGTTAGGCAAAGCACTTCAAGACCGTGGCGTCATTCCAAAAAATGCGAGTGATGCAGAAATCCAAAAAGCTGTAGACCAGTATATAGAAGTTAAACGTGGTGAAAAGCCTGGGAAAGTAGAAGAGACTTCTGCAGAAGAGAAGGAAATGAGTCAGAAGGCTAAAGACCTTCACAAAAAACAAGAAGAAAAGCTAGAGAAAAAGTTCAACAAGTGGTACAAAAATTATCAAAAAGGAAAGCCGACAAAAGAAGTAAAAGTGAAGAAAGCAAAACAAGCTCCGTACAATGGATCCGTGCGCGAAGATAAAGTACTTGTCCTGCTTGTTGAGTACTCAGACTTTAAGCATAACAATGTCATTCAAGAAGAAGGATACATGTACGCTGATGATTTTAATCGTGAACATTATCAAAAACTCATGTTCGGTGACGAAAAGTTTGAGCTATTTAACGGGAACAAAATTCAAACATTTAAACAGTATTATGAGGAGCAATCGGGTGGAAGTTATACAGTGGATGGATATGTTTCTGACTGGTTAACGGTTCCTGGAAAAGCAGCTGATTATGGGGATGACAACCCAAATGGCGGTCATGACAACTTAGGACCTTTAGGGCCACGAGATTTAGTTAAGCATGCGCTAGAAGCTGCTGTAGAATCAGGAATCGACTTATCCGAATTTGATGAGTTTGATTTATACGATTTAGACGGTGACGGAAATCAAAACGAGCCGGATGGTCTAGTGGACCACTTAATGATTATCCATGCAGGTACTGGTCAGGAAGCAGGTGGCGGTCTATTAGGGGATGACGCCATTTGGTCACATCGTTGGGTATTAGACGGTGTTTTCTCCGTTCCAAACACAACAGCTAAAGTCGATTACTGGGGCGGACAAATGGCTGCATTTGACTACACCATCCAACCGGAAGATGGAGCAGTCGGTGTATTCGCTCACGAATTTGGACATGACTTAGGTTTACCTGATGAATATGATACGCAATATTCTGGTCACGGTGAGCCGGTAGCTTCCTGGTCTATTATGAGTGGCGGTAGCTGGAACGGTCGGGTTGCAGGAACTGAACCTACGAGCTTTTCACCACAAAATAAAGAGTACTTCCAGAAGCTAATGGGCGGAAACTGGGCAAATATTGTCGAAGTCGATTATGATGAGATTGATGAAAAAGGAGTCTTCTCCGTTCTCGACCAAAGTGTTACAAAGTCAACGAACCCTGGAATCATAAAAATTAACCTTCCTGAAAAAGAAGTTGACGGCATTGCCCCTCAATTTGGTGAAAAATATTATTACAGTACAAAAGGTGATGACCTTCATACATCGATGACATCTCCAGAGTTTGATTTAACAAATGCAACTTCCGCTACTTTCAGTTACAAAACTTGGTATGACATTGAATATGATTATGATTTCTTATATGTTCATGCAATCGCTAACGATGGTTCGGAAAAATTGCTTGACGTAATCGGAGACGATGACACAGATGGGGATGCACGTGCAGAATCAACGAAGGGACAATGGATTGATAAATCATATGATTTATCTGAGTTTACTGGAAAGAAAGTGAAGTTAGTATTTGAATACGTAACAGACGGCGGCTTAGCTTTAGATGGCTTCGCTCTTGATAACGCAAAGCTAACCGTTGATGGACAAGATGTTTTTACAGATGATGCAGAGGGCGATGCGCAATTTATTCTCGATGGTTTTACTGTTTCTAATGGTAAGTTCAAAAAAGACAACTACTACTATTTAGAATGGAGAAACTACGCAGGTGCTGACACTGCCCTTCAATATTCTCGTGGTGCGAAGTACAACACAGGCTTACTCATTTGGTACGGTGACGAAAGCTTTACTGATAACTGGGTAGGAATTCACCCAGGTGAAGGATTCCTAGGTGTAGTAGACGCTCATCCTGAACCAATCTTTGGTGTGAAGGATGGTGAACAAACTATTTTCCAGAGCACACGTTATCAAGTAGCAGATGCTGCATTTAGCTTTGACAAAACACCTTCGTGGATGGTGGACTCTGCTTACCGCGGACTTTACGATTACAAAGGACTACCTGGCGTGACAACGTTTGATGACTCAAACACGTATATTAACGACGTCATTCCTGATGCTGGCCGTATCTTACCGAATCATGGTCTTAAAATCCAAGTAATTGGTGAAGCAAAAGACAACTCTGCTGGCGCTGTTTGGATTCATAAATAAGGTATAAGGAAGACCGCAACAAGAGATTGTTGCGGTCTTTCAATTGGATTAATCTAACTGTTGAATTTGAAAAAGATGATAATAACTTCCTTTTTGTTTCATCAACTGTTGGTGCGTTCCCATCTCTACGATTCGACCATTTTCAATAAGAACAATCTTATCTGCATGTGTGATGGTTGAAAGTCGATGTGCAACAATCAAGGTTGTTCGATTTTGTGCCAATTTTTCGAGCGCTTCTTGAATCAAATGTTCACTTTCTAAATCAAGAGCAGATGTTGCCTCATCTAAAATGAGAATTGGTGGATTTTTAATAAAGACGCGCGCAATAGCGATCCGTTGTTTTTGACCACCTGAAAGCTTTACCCCACGCTCGCCTACTTTCGTATCGTATCCATCCGGTAAGTTCATGATAAACTCGTGCGCATTCGCTGCTTTTGCCGCCTGAATAATTTCTTCATCGGTCGCATCAGGCTTCCCAATTAATATATTACTCTTTACTGATTCGCTAAACAGAAAGTTATCTTGTAAAACCATTCCGATTTGGTCTCGCACAGTTTGCGCACGATAATCGCGAATATCTACTCCATCGAGTAAAATACTACCCTCTGTCACATCGTAAAAACGTGGAATTAAGCTGACAAGCGTCGATTTTCCACCGCCGCTCATCCCTACAAACGCTACGGTTTCCCCTTGTCGAATCTTCAAATCAACATTGCGTAAAACCGGTGTCTCGTCTTCATTATATTGAAAGGTTACCTGTTGAAATTCAATTTCTCCTTTGAGATTTTTAGCTTCTTTCGCATTGGGCTTATCAACGATGTCGTACTCCTCATCCAAAAGCTCGAATACTCGGTCCATTGACGCAAATGCTTGAGTTAACGTCGTCGATGAATTAATTAATCGTCGAAGTGGATTGTAAAGACGGTCGATGTATCCGATAAACGCGACCATCGTTCCGATCGATAGCTCCCCTTGAATCACTTCATATCCTGCATAAAAAATAACGAATAATGGCGCAATATCTGTAATCGTATTTACCACGGCAAATGTCTTTGCGTTCCAGCTCGTATGATCAAGTGCCCGATCTAAAAAATGACGATTTTCCTTATCAAAGCGTTTTTGTTCCACTTCTTCTATAGCAAAGCTTCTTATTACCGGCATCCCACTTACTCGCTCATGCAAATATCCTTGCACTTGAGCAAGTGCTTGTGATCGATCGCGAGTCAGCTTCCGTAAACGACCATAAAAATATTTCACGGCGAATCCGTAAAGCGGGAATAGAACAATGGAAATGAGTGTTAACTTCACATGCATGGAAAGCATGATGCCGATGGCAATAAAAATTGTTAATAAATCAAGCCATAAGTTCATTAACCCTGTAATAACGAAAGACTTCGTTTGCTCAACATCATTGATGACTCTTGAAATGACTTCTCCAGCTCGCGTGTTGGCATAATACCGTAAGCTCAACCTTTGCAAATGTGAAAACAATTGATCGCGAATATCATACAAAATCTTACTCCCCGTCCATTGAGCGAAATATTGGCGATAGTACTCAATGGGTGGACGAACTACGAGAAAAATAAAAAACATAATTCCCATAATCCAAAATAATTGCTCCGTCTTTTCATTCACGGAAATATTTGCTCCTAAAATATCGTCAACGACGTACTTCAACAACAACGGAATTAAAAGCGGAATTCCGAACTTCAAGATTCCAATAATAATCGTAAAGATGATTTGAAAGCGATACGGCTTTACAAAATGCATATACCGCTTAATAGCATCCAAAATATCACCCCTTCTTCTCCCCAATCCATATGTATAAATGTTTCATTTCAATAGAAGAAAGCCTGTTGAAAAAGCAACAGACTTTCTAACGGAGATAAGTTAAATATTGTTCATACCACCTATCAATGAAGTCAGGTGCAAAAGGTCCTTTTCGACCTCTAATCAATCCTACAAGCTTGTTCACGTTGTTTTTTAGAATCCGATCAATGACTTCGGGATAGTTCATTTCACGGCGATGACGTTCGTACTCATCTTCATCCAATAACACGTAGGTCATATCCGGAAACACTTTAATATCTAAATCATAATCGATATATTTTAATGCTTCTTCGTCCCATACAAACGGAGAACTAATATTGCAGTAGTAGTAAATACCGTCTGTACGAATCATACCTATCACATTAAACCAATATTTCGAATGGAAATAACAGATGGCCGGTTCACGTGTAATCCACGTTCTTCCATCGGATTCTGTTACCGTTGTTCGATCGTTTCCACCGATGATGCAATTTTCCGATGCTTTTAAAACCGTTGTCTCCTCCCAAATTCGGTGGATATATCCGTTATGCTTGTAACTATGGATTTGGATTTTGTCTCCTTCCTTGGGAAAGCCCATGATTGTCCCTACTTTCTTTTGGACATTCCGTTCATAAATGTATTCAAAACGTCCATTTATGCTTGTATTTCTTTTTCCTATTATAACGTTAGATAACCAAAAAGAAAATAAAAGAGCCATACCAATTTGGCTGACTCTTCGTACCATTAGCTTTGCTCAAGCTGGTAAGTGTGAATAACTTCTTCCGTTTTTTTCTCAAACGCTTTTTGAATTGCATATAATTCTTGCTTCATTTGATAAATTTCTTCCTCAATCGCTGCTTTTTTTGACAACTGTTCCAATGAGGATAGTTCATCAAGTAATTCTTGGCATCGCTCAATTTCAGTCTGTACAAATAATAACTTTTCCATCGTCACGAGTTGCTCTGATACAAGTTCATCAAATCGGCTGACTGCGTTCACCGTTCTCGCTCCTTCCCATTCCATTCATACTAATAAAAATTCTTTGTGTCACCCATATTACCTTTGACTACTTATGTTGATGAATAACTAGTTTTGTCGTTTTTATGTATGATTCGCTCACCTTTAACTTATGCAGCTTCTATAACAAACATCCCCAAAATTTGCCGTTCATAATCGTAAAAATTCAATTTTTATTTTTGACAATCTTACTTCAATTAGATTGGCTGTTTTCGTATAGATTGTTGCTTTTTCAGTCATTTTTAAAATGAATGCAGAACATTGCACTACGGACACTTGCTTTCCGCGGGGATCTGTCTAGTTTCGGCTCCACTTTTCTACGAGCCTCCCAAGCATGCGCCTATGGGTCTCTTCCCTTTCCTCTGCATCCCGCGAGTCAAGTCGCTCCATTACATAAATTAAAAATTTCCTTTAATATTAATAAGCAACAATCCTATCGTTGAAGGACGTTGGAGAACATTGCGAGTAGGTTGCCGTCAACGATAGCGTATCATATGACCGTATGGATTAGAGAAGCTCAAAGCGCAATTCCTTAGGCGAAGGGCGCAGGAGGACCTGCGAGGAGGCTTCCGTCGCCACAGCAGGGCCGATGCGACCCGAGCTAATGGCGCTTGGAGCTAGATACCAAAAAAAAACTGTAAAGAGAATACTTTAACACTTTATTGAACTTAAGCTTTCTGTAACAATAAAAAAAGAAAAGCACAACCCACGTCTGGGAAGTGCTTTCCTTTTGAACTCAATTAAGAGTTTTGCTGTTTGTTTTGCTCAGCTTGTTGGTTTTGTTGGCGCACATGCTGTGCATCCGTTTCAGCTGCGAACTCAGTACCGTATTGTCCTTGAGCTGCTGCTTGATTTTGTTGTTTTACATGTTGTGCATTTGTTTTGTTAGGTTGGTATTGATTTTGGTTTTGTTTAGCCATCATAATCACCTCCACGTGAATTATGATGTCCGCCTTTTCAAAATCTATCCGAAGTTTTTTTATTTTTTTGTTTGTCCATTTTACACAAGCAGTGAGATTCCACCGTCCACAATAATCGTTTGACCTCGGATCATAAATGCTTTGTCTGATACGAGGAATTCAACTGCATTAACAAGATCTTCTTTCTCAACCATTCGGCCTGCTGGCGTTTTTTCTTTTGCTTCAGCTAGGAGTTCATCTCGGTTCGGGAAGTGAGTTAATGCATCCGTATCAACGGCTCCTCCTGAAACAGCATTCACAATAATATTTTTTGGTGCAAGTTCAACCGCTAAATAACGTGTTAATGCTTCAAGAGCTGCTTTCGACACTCCTACTGTCGTATAGTTTTTCAAATAGCGAATGGACCCGAGAGAACTGATGCTAACGATATGACCTCCGTCATTTTGCTCCATTAACTTCGCTGCTTCTTGAGCACAGAATAGCAATGCTTTCGTGTTAATGTCCATCGTCCAGTCCCAATGTGATTCTTCTAATTCCATTAGAGGACGAAGAACGCCAGATGCTGCATTGTTAACAAAAACATCTAAACGCCCAAACGTTTCCTCTACTTGTTGAAACATTTCCTTCACTTTTTCTGGCTTTCCTACATTTGCTTTAACAACTAACGTTTTCACGCCATACTGCTCAATTTCCTTCGCCGTTTCAAGCGCTGCATTTTTACTACGCGCATAGTTGATAACGATATGGTAGCCTTTTTCGGCAAGGCGTAGAGCGATTTCTTTTCCAATCCCTCTACTACTTCCTGTAATGAGTGCAACTTTTTCATTCATCATTCATTCGTCTCCTTTTATTACAATTTCGCATACTTCCATTACGATTTAGAAACAATAAAGTGTAACTTTTTTTGTGTACCTACTATAAAGAATGGGGGGATCTTATGTACACAGGTCGTGATATGACCGAATTATCCATGATGTCTAAAAAAGAATGGGACGAAACGGAGCTCTCTTACTTCCACCATGCCCTCCAACAAATTATGCCGTACTTGAATGCTGAAGGGCAAACCATTCATCGAGAAATTGTGGAAGAAATTGAAGCTCGAGGTGGAATTAAAACAAGAGAAGCTACGTTTTCACCTGAGTTAAAATCGCGCTATCGCTATCCCAACTGATGTTCTTTAGCTAATTGCATAATTTTTTGATGTGACACTGGGAATGCAAAGTTCTCCAATTCCTGTTCTGTGACGCTTTGTAAATGTTCCATGTTTGAGTCATCGATTACGACGCCGACAAAAACGGAAATATGCCATGTCAAATGAGAGAATACATGTTCAATGGTTCCAACCAACTCATTAATTTGGACATCCATTTTGTATTCACTTTGTAAAAACTGTGCAAGCTGCTGTTTTTGCGTTACAATTCCAGGGTGAGTTTCACAATTTGGGAATTCCCATAAATTTGCTAATAATCCTTTCGAAGGCCGCTTATGTATATAATAGCGGTCCTCCTTTTTTAATACGACCGCAGCCATCTGCACTTTTTTATTAGCCTTTGCTTTTGTCTTAACCGGAAGCTCTGCCTGGACTCCCTCACTGAACGCAGCACAATGCTCTCTAACCGGACAAAGCAAGCAAGAAGGAGAAGTTGGAGTACAAACCATCGCCCCAAGCTCCATTAACGCTTGATTAAAGGAAGATGGATGTTCTTTTGAGATTAAATAATATACAGCTTCCTCGAACACCTTTCTCGTCTTCGGTTTTGCAATATCGTCCCAAATTGATAAGATACGAGATAACACACGCATCACATTTCCATCGACTGCCGGTTCGGGGATGTTATAGGCAATACTCAAAATGGCTCCTTTCGTATAAGGGCCAATCCCTTTGAGCTTTCCTAATTCTTTTGGGTTGTCCGGAACAACGCCGTTGTATGACTCATGAACTTCTCGAACTGCTGCCTGTAAATTTCGTGCACGGGAATAATAACCAAGTCCCTCCCATGCTTTTAAGACATCGTCCTCATCCGCATTTGCTAAAGCTTCTATTGTAGGGAATTTTTCCATAAACCGTTGATAATATGGAATCACTGTATCAACACGCGTTTGTTGTAGCATGATTTCCGATACCCATACACGATATGGGTCTTGGCTTTTTCGCCAAGGTAGGTCGCGCTTTTCTCTTTCGTACCAATCAATCAAATCACGTTGAAATTGATCAACTGTGACCTTTTCTAGCTTTTGATGTAACGATTCATTCATATTTATTTTGCCTCTACTCCTTATTTTATGTTTAAATGGGCATAAAGGAAGTAATATATACAATAGAAAGAACTATTAACATGTTACATGAAAACAGACTTTTCATAAATGGTAAAGAGTGTCACACACTTTTTTTGGAGGTTACGTTCATTGGATACTGGTACTCATGTAGTAATGGGAATTGCAATAGGAGGAATTGCAACATTAGACCCCGTTGTAAGTCAAAGTTCCATCACCCAAGAAGCGGTCGTGATTGCTACCATCGTTGGCTCTCAAGCCCCTGATATCGATACTCTTTTAAAACTCAAAAATAACGCAACATATATTCGAAATCATCGAGGCTTAACCCACTCTGCTCCCGCAATTTTCCTATGGTCTCTTCTTATTTCCGGAACAATTTATTTGTTTATTCCTAACGCTGATTGGTTTCATCTATGGCTTTGGACATTTATCGCTGTCTTTTTCCACGTATTTGTCGATATTTTTAACGGATACGGGACACAAGCTCTTCGTCCATTCACGAAAAAATGGATTGCTCTCGGTACAATTAATACATTTGATCCGTTTATTTTTGTTATGCATATGATTGGAATCGCCCTCTGGCTCTTCGGGTTTCACGCAGGATATACTTTCATAACCATTTATATACTTTTAACTGGATACTATTTACTGAACTTATGGTTCCAATATAAGGTTAGAAAACGGGTGCGAGAAACCATTGATGAAGTGGAAGAAATTATTTTTAACCCAACTATTCAATTCAGAAAATGGACTTTAGCTATTAGAACAAAAACACATTATTATGTCGTCCGTGTGAATAAGGAAACATTAGAAATTTTAGATCGATTCGTTCGCGTTCCGCTTCCAGAAGATGATGCGATGAACGCCGCCAAAAAAGACCCAAATATAGAAGCATTCCTTTATTTTTCTCCTATTTACCGATGGGAGAAAGTACAGTTTGAAGACCATATCGAAGTGCGATTTATTGACCTACGGTACCGAAGTAAGCAATATTATCCATTTGTCGCGGTCGTTCATTTGGATGAGAATTATCACATATTACGCTCTTATACTGGATGGATATTCAGCGAAAAGCGATTAAAGAAAAAATTAGAAATGCTGACGAAAGTATAAAAGTCCAATTGGTTATGAATAAAAGAAAGGTGGCGGCAACTCCAACGGGACAGCACGAGTTGAAGACTCCACGGACGATCTTGGTTTTTAGGAAAAGTGGAGGCGACGACTGCCTAGTGTCGTACGAACGGGAGACTCTCCCGCATTCGCCAAACGCTAAGAGCCGTAACTAGACATGCTTCCCTTTGGAAAGCCTCCGCCATCGAATGAAATGAATCGAATTAGGGGCTGTACTATTTGGATAAGCCTCTATTCCTTTTCTAAGTAAGCTTTATATTTTGGATTTTTCGCGATGAATTCATGTAGCTTATCACCATAGTTAAGAATAATTTGTCGAACAATTTGTTCTGTCACCTCTTGGCCGCGGTATTTTCTCCCCGCCTTCGCATAAGTGGTTTCAAAATCTTCCCATAAAAGCTCTACCCACGTACGTGCTTTTTCCTCTGATAAATGCGGGTTTTTATTTAATAATTCATTCGTCAATCGTTCAAAATATTGTTCCATACATTCATCCACCTTCCTGCTGATTTCCTTTTATATCTACACATAGTTGACTCAATCTAACCCCATAATAAAAATGCACTCAAAGGTGCAAATGATCTTTGATAAGAGGTGACAAGATGCGCAACAAGAAAAAAGGATTCCCTCAACATGAAAAATTTGATGGGGAACCGCGAGCAAAAGCTGAGTATGCATCAAAGCGTGCAAACGGCACGACAAATACTCACCCAGCTGAACGAATGAACGCATCTAGTGAGCAAAATCGCCAACAATCTTAAATTGCGAGAGGGGTTTTTCTTCATGGGTTCTAACCAAAAGAAGAAATTCAATGACCAGATTTATTCTAATCCATTTCAAGGACCAAGAGCAAACCCAAAACATGCACACAACCAAGTGAATGGTGAAACTCAGCAAAGTCAAGATTTGATCATTTTAGAGCATCAAACGCGAAAACGTTCTTAAAGCACCTAAATTGCTTTATCTAAACGTCTAAGGCAAATTTATAGAGGCTGTACTCCAGCCTCTTTTCTTTATCAACAGACCAATTAAAGAAAAAAGTGAAGAAAACGAGTTGCTTTCTTCACTTCAAACATTAAATTTATTTTGCCAACAATGAAATGGGTAATGCCTCTTGCTTTAACGGTGATGATAATCGAAATCCCCAAGCAAATACACCATTTAAATACTCAATTTTAAAACTTTCTCCCGGAGCACCCTCAATACGATATACTTCACCTGGCTTAAAATAATTCGGATCAAGCAAATATGCTTTCGCCATCGCCATTTTTCGTTCCAATACCGCAAATTCATTAACGATACCGAGTTGCTCCGCCTTGCGAGCTTTTTCCTGTAGCTTCGCAATTTCGGTTTTCAATTCATATTCTGTCATTTCACTATAACGCTTTTCTTGCATGCCTTCTTCTCCCTTACCCTTCAATGATTTGTATTTTAAGTATAAAATAGGATTGGGATGGACGCAAAAACAATAGGGAGGAATTTCAAACATGTCAGCCATCATCGTAACTGGAGCAGGAACGGGCTTAGGAAAGGCCCTTGCTGTTGAATACAGTAGCAATTTTGAAACCGTTATCTTAATCGGAAGAACAAAAGAAGCGCTTGAACAAACGAAGCGTGAATTAGAAGAAATGAATAAACAAGCTTTTGTTTATCCACTGGATATCACAGACTATGAAGCTGTGCAACGAGCTGCAGAGGAATTGGCTCAACAATTTACCATTCAAGGATTAATTAATAATGCTGGGTACGGTGCATTCGGTCCTCTTGAATCAATAACAGAATCTGATATTCACAAAATGCTCGATACGAATGTAAAAGGCACAATTTTTATGACGAAAGCCTTTATTACAGTATTTAAAGAGCAAAACCAATCCTTCATTTTAAATATCGTATCCACAGCCGGTCTCCGTGGAAAAGTAAACGAAAGTGTTTATGTCGCATCTAAGTTCGCAGTTAGAGGATTTTCAGAAAGCTTAGTGAAAGAATTAGAAGGTTCGAACGTAGAAATAAAGGCAGCTTACATGGGCGGTATGGACACGCCATTTTGGGATGATAGCGACCATATAAAAGACAAAAGCCGTCTACGATCTCCGATGGATGTAGCTAAAAAAATCAGAGAATTAGATGACGGAAGGTTTGAAATTATTATCGAGTAGGTTACCCTACTCGATTTCTTCTAAATATCGTTCAATTAATTCCAATGAGAACCCTTTTCGATAAAGCGCCTGCTTTACCTTTAATTTTTTCGTGTAATCGTCATGACGATCATATCGCCGCATCGCCTTTTCAGCATTTTTCTTTAGCGCTTCCCACTCTTCATCACTCGACTGTTCAACAGGCATCATCTCAAACACAATTTGTATAATCTTAAAAGAGAATCCTCTACGAACAAGCGTCTCTTCTATTTTTTGTTTTAATTGAATAAATGAAAGTCGTTCTGTTTTCTTTTGAAATTTTTCCGCCAACTGATAAGCAATCTCCACTTGCTTTTCTTCTGAAAATTCCTTTAAGGCTGCTTGGATATACGTAGAGTGTACCCCTTTTCCTTCAAGTTCTTTTCGAATCACACTCGGCCCCTTCTTATTGGAGCGAATTTGTGTACGAACAAAAGCAAACGCGTACTCTTCATCATTTATATACCCTTGTTTCTGAAGTTTGTTCACTACATCTTCGACAATATGTTCATCGTACTCTTTTTTCAGCAAGTGTTCCCGAACTTCTTCCTCTGTTCTCATTTTATACCCTAAGTATTCCACTGCTTTGTTATAAGCTTTACGAGCTTCGTCTCCGTACTCAATTTCTATCAAATCTACTTCATCAAGTTCGAGTCCTTTACGAAGCCCAAACTTAATCATTGTATCCTTATGTACACTAAAGCCGTACTCTTCGCCAAACCCTTTATCAATGTATACATTCAATCGATTTGTATCGTACTTTTGAACTTCTAACTTCGTAATAGTTATCATCGAACGTCACCTCTCTTCCTTTAATAGTAGCAAATTTCTTAAGCTCGCTAAATGACAAGAATTTTTCAGAAAAAACAGGTAAAATAGAGATAAAGGGGGAATTGTATGAAAATTGCTATATTTGGGGGCTCAGGGTTCATTGGAAAACAGTTGATTTCTTACTTGGAACAGCAAAACGTTGAAGTCATAGTTGTGACTAGGAAAAAAACTGAAACGGGGTCTAAGGAAGTTCAATGGCTATCGCATGATTCAAATCCAGAAAAAGAGTTAGATGGTTGTGACGTTTTTATTAATTTAGCTGGTAAAACTATCGATTCCAAATGGACGAAAGCAAATAAAGAATTGATTTTGAATAGTCGAATCAATGCAACCGATGAAGTCCTTCATATAATTGAAAAAATGACAAAGAAACCGAGCATACTGATTAATGCAAGCGCCATCGGAATATACGGTACCTCAACAGACGAAGAGTTTACAGAGGAATCTGCTTCTGTAGGGAACGATTTTTTAGCTCTTACCGTTCAAGAATGGGAACAACGAGCAATCGCAGCAGAAAAATACGGTGTTCGAGTCGTTTTAGCTCGCTTCGGAGTTGTGCTTCATAAAACAGAAGGGGCATTACCTAAAATGGTTCTCCCGTATCGTTTTTTCGCAGGAGGAACGGTAGGTAGTGGAACACAGTGGTTATCATGGATTCATATTGATGATCTAGTTCGTCTATTATCTTATATCATTGAAAATCAAGATATTCGCGGACCTATTAACGTGACAGCACCACACCCTGTTACAATGAAGGAGTTCGGTCAAACACTAGCTTCTATTATCCATCGTCCTCATTGGGTACCCGCTCCATCCTTCGCACTAAAGTTGTTACTCGGCGAAAAGAGTATTCTCGTTCTAGAAGGACAAAAAGCGATTCCACAAAAAGCAATTCAACACGGATTTTCATTTACGTATCCTACCATTAAAGAAGCGCTTTCCGCTATTTATCCAAATATGTAAGGAGAAAAAGTATGAGTATATTATTTCAAAATGCGATTGTTTATCCAATCACGTCTCCCCCATTACCGAAAGCAGATGTACTTGTCGAAAATGGGAAAATCACTAAAATCGGCCAACACATTCCGGTTACAAAAGGAGTATACGTCATTCCGTCTGAAGGGAAATATTTATTTCCTGGCTTCATTGATGTACATACTCACTTAGGTCTTTACGATGAAGGTACTGGATGGGCAGGAAATGATGCGAACGAAACGATAGAACCTCTCACTCCCCATATCCGTGCCATTGACGGCGTCTATCCTTTAGACCCAGCATTTAAAGATGCAATTCGTTACGGGATTACAGCTGTACATGTTATGCCAGGAAGCGCAAATGTAATTGGAGGTACAACCTCAGTCATCAAAACCTTCGGCAAGAATGTACGTGATATGACGATTTTAGAAACAGCAGGATTAAAAATTGCGCTGGGGGAAAATCCGAAACGAATGCATAGTCAAGGGAATAAAGATTCCATTACCCGTATGGGAATTATGGGAATGCTTCGCGAAGCCTTTTTTACAGCGAAAAAAAGCGAAGAAGGCGATAATTTCCGATTAATCCCTCTGCAAAAAGCATTAAAGAAAGAAATTCCCGTTCGCATACATGCGCACCGGGCAGATGATATCGTATCGGCGATTCGTTTCGCTGAAGAGTTCGGCCTCGATTTACGAATTGAACATTGTACGGAAGGTCACTTAATTGCGGAAGAGTTCGCTTGCCGAAAGTTAAACGTGTCGATTGGTCCAACGTTAACAAGGCGGTCGAAAGTAGAGTTGAAAAACAAAAGCTGGGAAACCTATCGAGTTTTAGCTGAAACAGGGACAAAAATTTCCATCACAACTGACCACCCTTATACACCGATTCAATATTTAAATGTAGTAGCTGCACTCACTGTCCGTGAAGGACTACCAGAACAATCAGCGCTCGAAGCCATTACCATTAATCCTGCCAAGAACCTAAAAGTAGATCACCGAATTGGTAGTATTGAGGTTGGAAAAGACGCTGATTTAGTACTATGGAATGGTCATCCATTCCACTTCTTTAGCAAGCCAGAGCTAACGATGATTGACGGAGAAATGATCTATCATATATAGCATTTTCTCCCTTTATTTCCTTCACATTTTTTTTACAAAATACCTATTTCCTTTTCAGATGAAATCGAGTATGATACTAACAGAGCTATGACGAAAATTTAATGAATGGATTAGGGAAGGCAAATGGTGCGCCACCAGCAAAGCTGGTTCTAGTGGGTTCGATTCCCACCCCGAAATTTTTGATGTAACATATAAAAATTTCGAGGGTGGGTCCCAGATGAAGGTTATTTGGATTGGAATCTGCCCTTATGTATGGAGGGATAAGATTGTTAAAAAAGCGTGATCTTCATGATAGCCCAGCTTTATATGAATTAATGGTGCATCCTGATGTCTTCCCTTTTGTACGTAATAAAGCCGCTTCCTTAGAAGAGTATTTATTTATTACGAAACAAATTATTGAAGCAGAAGAAAGAGGCGAGCTTATCTCGCGCACCATTTTAGATGAATGGGGAGCACCGATTGGGACCATTAGTTTATATGATATTCAAGAAAATGCAGGCTTTCTCGGAACTTGGCTCGGTAAACCGTACCACGGAAAAGGGTATAACAAATTAGCGAAAGATATGTTCTTTCAAGAGCTGTTTTACGAATTAGGAATTGAAACAATCTTTATGAAAATTAGAAAATCCAACATTCGATCTGCAAAAGCCGCGCAAAAACTACCATATGTCGTCTTCGCGAACGAAACACGAAAATCCATCCTCGATCAAATTAACCGTGACGGAGATATTTATAACTTGTTTGAGATTTCTAAAGACGTATATACCCTTTATACGATGCGTCATCACGTGGAAACAATGGACGAAAATCATTTAAAGGAAGCTTAATATATACTATAAGACTGTGTACAATTTCGAATTAAATCGAGATAGTATACAGTCTTTTTTCATGTGTATCTTTTCGAGCACATTAGTGAGGCTATTTCTAAAGATGATTGTTATTTTTAGAACGAATAAAATTGGTGGTTCAGGGTTATTTCTACTCCTATCATGGAGCGGAGGGCACTTGACTCCTGCTAGAGCGAAAGGCGACGAATAAATAGCTTCGTACCCTACCACACAAATGATCAAAAAATAATACTTTTTTGTATGAAAAATTTTCTATTGTCGAAACTAGTTAATGCTTCACATTTGGACAGAAAGGGATGATAACAGATGAGAGAAAAAAGAAAAAAACGTGATGACAAAAATCGTAGTAACTTAACGAGCGCACAAGAAGTAACATACTCAAGGGAGTTCAAAATGGCCGACCGTGCTGGAGGATATACAGACGGACAAAATCGTTAAAAAAAGCATGAAGTGACTACATATTGTAAACGCTATGGATGAGCATTTGGCTCATCCATTTTTACTTTAAGGGGGAAGACCAATGAGTCGTCACAAAAACCGTAATAAAAATAAACAATCACTACCTCAAGTCCCAAAAGCATTAAAAAAAGAACCGAATGGAACAGATGAAGAGTATTCACAAGAAATTGCTGACCAAGCTGATTTAGAAGCACAGGCACGTTCAAATGCTGCTAATCAACGCGTTTCCCGAAAACGATTTAACAAGGGATAAATTGGTATCTCTAAAATGGAGAGGTGCTAACTTTCAACCATTAGCACCTCTTCTCCAGTTATTGACGTATTTGTCCTGTCCCTTTAATGACATACTTCGATGAAGTCATCGCTTCTAACCCCATCGGTCCACGAGCATGAAGCTTCTGTGTACTTATCCCAATTTCAGCTCCAAATCCAAACTCAAACCCATCGGTGAATCGAGTAGATGCATTATGGTAGACAGCAGCAGAATCAACTAGTTGGAAGAACAATTGAACATGTTCTTCTGTTTCAGATAAAATAGCCTCAGAATGATGCGAACCGTAGTGATTTATATGCGAAATGGCTTCTTCCACATCTTTGACCATTTTTATAGCCAATTCCATGTTTAAATATTCCGTTTCCCAGTCCTCTTCTGTCGCTAATTGCAATTGAGGAAAAGAAGCATGAATTTTTTCATCCACATGTAAAGTTACGTCATGGGCCAATAAGAGATCAATTAGTTCAATTGCATGTTTTTTTGCCCACTTCTCATGAATGAGGACCGTTTCAATCGCATTACAGACAGAAGGACGCTGCGTTTTCGCATTGAGGACAATCTCTTTTGCCATTGATACATTTGCCGTTTCATCAATGAAAATGTGGCAATTGCCCGCTCCCGTTTCTAATACAGGTACTGTCGCTTCATTGACTACCGTTTGAATAAGTTTTTTCCCACCACGCGGAATTAAGACATCTAAATATTCATTTAGCTTAAACAACTCATTTGCTGCTTCGCGACTCGTATCTTCAATGAGTTGGACAGCTTCTCTCGGAAATGAAGCATCTTCAAGCGCTTCTTGAATGACCTTTACGAGCGCTTGATTCGATCGAATTGCTGATGAACTCCCTCGAAGCAATACAGCATTAACCGTTTTTAAACAGAGAGCAGAGGCATCGACTGTCACATTCGGTCTTGCTTCATAAATCATACCGACTACCCCTAATGGAACACGCACTTTTTCAATACGTAAGCCATTTGGACGTTCGATTGTTTCAAGTACGTCACCGATTGGATCCTTTAGTTCAATTAAATCAATAAGAGCCTGGGCCATCGCTTCAATACGCTCTTTGTTTAATAAAAGTCGATCAAGGAGCGACTCGTGCATTCCTGCTTCTTTTCCTCTACGCAAATCCTTTTCATTTTCACTTAGAAGAAAATCCATATTCGATAAGAGAGACTCAGAGATCTTTTTAAGCGCATGATTTTTTTCTTCTGTTGATTTTCTCATTAAAGCTTGCTGAGCTTGTTTAGCCTTTTGCCCCTTCACAATCAATTCACTCATACGATCAACTCCTTATTTTTACATGCTAATTTATCTCGATGAATGACTTCTGGATGCACATGTTTTGTCATCTCCATCGCTGCTTTACTTGAAAGACCTTTAATTTGTGTCAATTCATTGGATGAATAGTTAACTTGACCTTTACCAATTAACTCTTGCTGTTGATTGAAAATCTCTACGACCTCTCCTTGCTTGAACATTCCTTGAACTGATTGAACACCAGCAGGTAGTAGAGATTTTCCTTCCGTTAAAATAGCTTTTTCAGCTCCTTGATCTACAACGATTGCTCCTTTCACTTCTGAATGAAGGACAATCCATTGTTTCGGATTTCTCATCGTCTCTAATCGGGAATGCCCAATATAGGTGCCGTCTCCTTCTCCTTTTAAAATTTCAAGTAGCTTATCTTTTCCACTGCCTTTTCCAATAAATACATTTACCCCAAGTGATAAGGCTGTTTTTGCTGCTAAAAGCTTCGATTTCATTCCACCCGTTCCAACTGACGAGCTTGATTCTGCACTTACCGCTGCCATCAGTTCGTCGGTTACTTCTTCAATAAAATCAATCCGTTTCGCTTGTTCATTGTATTTCGGATGGGAATCGTAAATCCCGTTTACATCCGTCAAAATAATTAACGAATCTGCGTGAACTAATCCACTTACAAGCGCAGAAAGCATATCATTATCACCAAACGTAAGCTCTTCGATGGAGACGGAGTCATTTTCATTGATTATTGGGATAACGGACCTTTTCAGTAGCTCAGCTAACGTATTGTAAGCATTTTGATATTGCTCTTTCTTTTGAAAATTCCCTCTAGTTAAAAGTAACTGAGCACACATCATGCCATGCTTTTTTAAAGCTTCCGTATACGCTTCAATGAGCAGTCCTTGTCCTACCGCCGCTGCCGCTTGCTTTCCTTGAATAGTCACAGGTCTTGTCGGATAGCCTAAATCTTTAAAACCGGCCGCTACCGCACCCGAAGAGATTAAAATGACTTCATGGCCATTCTTCTTTAATTGCATAATACTTTCAACATGTTCATGTAATTTTTCATGGGATAGGCCACCATTCACGTCTGTTAAGGAACTGCTCCCAATTTTCACTACAATTCGTTTCCCCACTTCTCTCACCTCTTTTTCGAAAATCTAATTTTATAATGTATGAACCCTAAACTCGCCCACATCTCATTCTCACGCTAGTGTTCGATAATAAGAAAAGCACAAGTCCTTAGGCGAAGGGCGCTTTAGGACCTGCGAGGAGGCTTCCATCGCCACAGCAGGGCCGAAGCGACCCGAGCTGATGGCGCTTGGAGCTAGACACCAAAAAAACTGTAAAAAGAATACTTTAAACTTAAACTTTCTGTAACAACAAACAAAAAACCCATATCCATCCTTAAAAAGGACGAATATGGGTATATATCCGCGGTACCACCTTTGTTAACTTCCTAATTTGGAAGTTCACCTCAATCCGATAACGTTGGATTACGGTTAGGTTATGAGCCTAACAAGCTCCAGGGATAGGTTCGATAGCTTATCAGCTGTGAAGCCTTTCAGCCGGTGGACTTCACTCTCTTATCGCCTAAAGTTCTATCTACTGGTCCCTTTCTTTGCATAGTACGTACATTTAATTTTATGAAACATTATGGTTTATCATTCCCTTTTTGTCAAGCACTTGTTCCGAAAAAACAATCCAACCCATAAGTTAATAGTACTGAACTATTGTAAATGAGGTGCATGAATTGAGTTATTCAATTACTCGAGATTTTATTCGTTTCGGAAAGTCTAGACCAGGAAGAACCAATAATCGAATCCGCTTTATCGTTAGTCACGACACTGGAAATCCCGTCTCAACCGCTTATGCAAATCGAACCTACTTCGATTGTTCTCAACCTTCTGCTTCCGCTCACACATTCATTGATGATAAATATATTTTGGAAATTATCCCTTTAAATGAAATTGCCTACCACGTTCGCTACCAGATAAAACTTGATAATGCGCGATTTGGGGATGACGCCAATGATGCCGCTATCGGTGTAGAGTTATGTCACGGTGGGAAGATTCAATTTGAGGAAGCTTATAAACGATACGTATGGTATCACGCTTATTTATGTCGGAAATTCAATTTGAACCCTGATTATCACATCATTTCTCATGCAACGTTGGATCCAACTAGAAGAACAGACCCAATCAATATTCTACGTACTCACGGTATTACATGGGATATGTTCATTGATGATGTAAAAGATGAGCTCGAAGGAAACAGCATCCAAAAGAAAACTAAAGCAAAAGCAACAAAAGATTCTCCTCAAGTGAAAGGCATATCCATCTCCCTCCCTCTAAAAGAAGGAGATTCTGGCTCATTTGTACGTGACATTCAAAAACAACTTCTCAAATCAGGAATCGGACTCCCTCTTTATGGAGCTGATGGTTTTTTCGGTGAAGAAACCGAACTCGCTGTCATGCGATTTCAAAGAGCCTACAAGTTACTAGTTGACGGGCTGGTAGGTCCTCAAACGATTAAAAAGCTAGAGGAAATTACTAAAAAGAAAACCGAAACAACAGATTTCCCCCTTCCTACAAACGTCTTACAAAAAGGGGACAAAGGAGAAGCGGTCAAACAGCTACAAAGAGCTTTAAAAGAAGTTCAATTTGATCCAAAATTCATCGACGGCATTTACGGAGAACTCACAGAAGATGCTGTCCTACGCTTTCAATCCATGTATCAAGCATTACTAGATGACGGCATTTACGGACCGAAAACAAGAAAGTTTCTAAACCTAGAATTAAGTGAATAAACTTCTACTATTTGGTATAATAGATATAATAATAAATACACTTGTAAAGGTGGAAACGAATGAAATCTTGGTCGAAAGAAATTGAAATTAATGCTCCGATTGAAGTTGTTTGGGAACTTTTTGATGGCTCTCTCGAAAACATGCAAAAGATTATGCCACAAGTGCTAGAGAATACGATGGTGAAAGAAACAGAAGAAAAAGTCGGATCGATTTCACGTCAAAAATATCAAGAAGGCAAACGCGTAATGGAATACGATGTCGAAACACTTGAGTATGAGAACACAACTGATTTTAAAAACTTAAAAGTTGGCTTTAATCTCGCTAACATGTTTGATATTACAGCAAAATACGAACTAACAAAAATCGATGAAAATACGACACATTTCAAATACACCGCAACGAACAAACCGCTTAAATGGTTCATTAAATTATTTCTCATGTTCGCAAATGATAAAGTTGTCGTGGAATTTGTAGAACGTGTAAAAAAGGTCGCAGAACAAGAAGTTCACGTTCACCAATAATTTCACATTAAAGAAGCCTTCCTGTTTTTACAGGAGGGCTTTTACACATTTATACACATTTTATCCATTGCATTGTGTTCGCTTTCAACATATGATGGAATCAATTAAAATTAGATGGCATTTGAAGGATTGAGGAATTAATTATGAAACTATTAGCAGTTCTCAGCATCATCATTTTACTCGTCGGTTTTGTATCCACAATGGCTCTATCAGGACAAGGTGATGACAACTATCAGGAGTCAACAAAACGCAACATTACGAATCTGACCTTGCTATATGTTGCACTAGGTGTCATTTGCACAATAGGAATTGCTCTTTACATCTGGTTGTAGCCAATTGCGCAGTTGAATTGAAATAAGTCGCACGTTCGCATGCGTGCGACTTATTTCATTCGTTTCGGGCTTTTTATTCATCACTTTCTCCTTTTTATTCATCAGTTCCGCTAAGTTATTCTTCACTTTCTCCCTTTTATTCATCAGTTCTACGCTGGTTATTCTTCACTTTCTCCCTTTTATTCATCAGTTCCGCTAAGTTATTCTTCACTTTCTCCCTTTTATTCATCAGTTCCGCCACTTTATTCTTCACTTCTGGTTTGTTCACATTCCTGATGCTAAATATAAGTAAAAGCCGTTTGGACTTTCACTCCAAACGGCTTTTTTTAAGCGGATTGTTTCATATTTGAATTCGTTGATTGTTTCGTCTTCATATAGCCAGCAATTAGGACGATAACAGTCATTGCTCCAATTAAAACATATTCCATTACTCCATGTAACGGAACAATGTTTTGGAAGTTTTGGTCACTGACGATCATTTCACCAGCCGTCCATGCTAAAATAGCTGAACCTGCATAGGCAATCCAAGCGTGTTTTTCCATCACACGAACGATAAGCTTTGAACCGAAAATGATAATTGGAATACTAATAATAACTCCTAGAGCAATCATCCCTACGTGACCATGTGCTGCCCCCGCTACGGCAATCACGTTGTCTAAGCTCATGGCTGCGTCCGCGATAATAATGGTTTTAATTGCTTTTGATAAACTACTTTGAGACTGAATATTGGCCTCTTCTTCTTCACCTACAAGTACTTTATATGCGATCCAAAGTAACAGAACGCCACCAATTAACATAACGAATGGAATTTTTAATAAGTAGACGACGATGGCTGCAAATAAAATCCGTAAGAAGACTGCACCTGCCGTTCCCCAAAAGATTGCTTTGTTTTGTTGTTCCTTTGGTAGGTTTCGTGTCGCCATTGCAATTACAACGGCATTATCTCCCGAAAGAATAATATCAATGGCAATGATTTTTAATAGGGCTACGATGGCACCGGACGATATCGCTAACCCTATCGCTTGCATCATATCCAATCGAATTCCGCTCCTTTAAATCTATTTTTTGACCTAATCTATAGTCTATATGGAATACTCTATGAAAGCAAACACAAGTTTTGGTAGCGTTATAGAGTGCAAAATGAGCGTTTAATGCCAAAAGAAACATACACGATTTTACACTCACACCCCGGACATGAAAATTTATTCTCCCCGGGGTTTCCTTTCTACCATCTACCTATCATGATCGATCATTCAGCTCATAGGTAATTTTTACTTTCACAGAAAAAGCAGCGCAAAGCGCAAGTCCTTAGGCGAAGGGCGCTGTGGCTTCCGTCGCTACAGCAGGGCCGAAGCGACCCGAGCTGATGACGCTTGGAGCTAGACACCAAAAAAACGGTAAAGAGTATACTTTAACACTTTATTGAACTTAAACTTTCTGTAACAATAAAAAAAGACTCCCTAAACGGGAATCTTTTAAATATCTTTATACAGCGTCTTCGTTTTTGTCTTTCTTGTAATCATTTACCCAGTAATCTGCGTTTTTAATCCCTAGTTTTTCTGGATCAAAGACTGGATCTAATCCTTGACGTTTTTGCTCTTCATAGTCTTTTAAAGCAATAATAGCTGGCTTGAAGAGAATAAGAATAGCGATAACGTTTAGCCATACCATAAGTCCTAAGCCAACGTCCCCTAACGCCCACGCTAATGTAGCCGTCTTTACTGCTCCGTAGAAAGTTGCTCCTAATAATACAACTTTTAAGAGGAACATCGGAACTTTATTGCTTCGACCACGCGTTAAATAAGCAATATTTGTCTCTGCCATATAGTAGTAAGCCATAATCGTTGTGAAGGCGAAGAAGAATAATGCAACGGCCACAAATCCAGCTCCAAAACCTGGTAATACTGTTTCAATAGCAGCTTGTGTATAACCTGGTCCCGCTTCTACTCCTTCAAGGTTCTCCACAATAAATGTACCTTCTGGATTTTCTACATTATACATTCCAGTGAATAAAATCATGAAGGCTGTTGCTGAACATACTAATAACGTATCAATATAAACAGAGAATGCTTGAACAAGACCTTGCTTTGCTGGGTGAGAAACTTCAGCAGCTGCAGCCGCATGTGGACCTGTTCCTTGACCGGCTTCATTCGAGTAAATACCGCGCTTAATTCCCCAAGCAATCGCTGAACCGACAATTCCACCGAAAGCAGAATCAGCGGCAAACGCACTTCTTATAATTAAAGAAATAACTTCAGGTAACTCTCCGATATTCATAAGAATAATAATTAAGGATAATAACACATACCCTAATGCCATAAACGGAACAACATATTGGGCAACCGTTGCAATACGTTTAACCCCACCAAAAATGATAATCCCGATTAAAGCAACTAACACAATTCCTGTCACAGTCGGACTGATTCCAAAGGCATTTTCTAATCCTAATGCAATGGAATTCGATTGAATCCCTGGCATGAGAAGCGCCATTGCCAAAAGTGCAGCAAAAGCAAAGATAACTCCATACCACTTCCAGCCAAGTCCTTTTTCAATAAAATAAGCTGGACCCCCACGGTATTGACCGTCTTGTTTGACCTTATAAATTTGCGCTAACGTTGACTCAACATAAGCACTACCTGCTCCGATAAAGGCAATCATCCACATCCAAAATACTGCTCCAGGTCCACCAAAGGCAATCGCTGTTGCAGTACCCGCAATATTACCAGTACCTACACGCCCCGACAAGGCGATTGATAAAGCTTGGAATGATGATACACCTGCTTCAGAGCTCTTTCCCTTAAACATTTGAACAACCATGTCTTTCACAAGTCGCACTTGTAAGAATCGTGTAATAATGGAAAAGAAAAGTCCTGCACCAAGCACTAAATAAAGCATAGGCTGGCTCCATAAAATACTTACAAGGCTGTTAATAAAGTTCTCCATTTTATTCCCCCTTTTAATTGTCAGAATTTTACCCCTATTTAGAATTATAAGAGATTATTATTTGCACTACAATAACCTCTTATATTTTTTATTAAATAGCTCTTTAGCTATTTAATATATTAAAATATTTTTATAATTTAATATTATTCTACTTCACATCAAAAAAGTTTGCAACTAGTGTAATAATTATCCAAATAACAGACAATTCAAATAAAAAACTCCAGTAAATACACTAACAAAACTGTTATTTAACAGATAATTTATACATACATATACATCATAACGCATAAAAAGAGGTGGGACAATGTCTAAACCTTATCCCGTTATTTTTGTTCCAGGTTTGTTCGGTTCCATGAGCGATGAAATTATTCCTGGTACAGGAGGATGGCATTTCGGTCTTGCTGGAATTGTGTATGAACCATTCATAAAACTATTACAAGAAACCTTGAATTTACAGTTGAATGAAAATTTATTTATCGCGTTTTATGATTGGCGAAAACCGATTGAGCATTCAGCAAAAAAATATTTATTTAAAAAAATTCAAGAAGTCAAAAAGCATACGAAGGCTAAAAAAGTTCGAATCATATGCCATAGTATGGGTGGACTCGTAACCCGAAGTTATGTACAAAGTCATTACTACAAAAAAGATGTCGACCAAATTTTCATGATTGCTACGCCAAACGCAGGATCACCACCAAACTATTGTTATTGGGCAGCAGGCTATATGCCGCTTCCTTCTGATCATGTCAATTTAGTCCACTTATACATGAAAGGCTATTTATGGTTACTAGAAAAAGAGCACCCTAATCAGCCCATCGCATCAATTCATAAACAATTTCAAGGACTTGAAAATATTCTACCTTGCTCCACTTACGGTTCGTATTTACTTCAACGAAATGAAATAGAGATGAAATGGATTACTTATGAAAACATGGAAACGAAAAATATTTTTCTAGACAAATTAAATCAAAAAGCAGGAAAAATAAAATCAAGGGGAATTTCGTTAGCAATTGTCGCTGGAGTTGGCGAGCAAACGGTGGAGGCGTTTATCACATCTCCTTATCACACAACGGATAAATGGGTTGATGGGAAAGTAATAGAAGGATTAACCACTTATCTAGGAGATAGCAACGCAACGATGAAAAGTGTGTTATCAATTGAGGGTAAACATTATTGCATAAAAGGAACTCACAACGAATTACTTTTCAAAAGCTTGCCTTTAATCGCGGATGAATTCAACGTAGCATTAACCACATCACCGAGACATGAATTAGAAACTTCCTATACGCATTACTTAATCGAAGGATGTGGGGTGATTCAATCCGATCATCTTCATCTCCTATCTCACAACAATCGGCACTTCGTCATGATTCCACATGACCATTCTATTTTTTATAAAGCCACCGAAGACGAGGAGATAACAGTACATCACAATATGAATACGAAGAAATTCACGTTAAAACGTAACGAATCCATCACCATTTCGTTTTAAAAAAAGGGTGCTTTCCAGACTTGCACAGGATGTATCGACCTCTGCGTTGGACACAGGACGTGGCCGCTTTTAGCAGAGGTTCATTCCATTATCGCTAATCAACTCGCAAGCTCGTCTGCGAAGGCTACTGATCTCAAGTAATACATCATTTCATGATCAAAAGGCAACCATGGATAAGAAAGCGACCTAAAAAAGAGGCATGAGTCTTTTCATTATTATGACTCTGCCTCTTCTTTAGTTGGATATCCAACAATCTTTACATCTGGTCCCACTTGTTCGACTGTCATGTTCTCCAATTCAATGGCGTCCGACATGTTTAAAATCCCTTCTCCTCCTAAAAAGCTTGGTGCTTTTCTTCCACCAATTAACTTCGGGGCTAAGTATAAAACGATTTTATCGACCAATCCTTTTTGGAGAAAAGCCGCGTGAATTTCTCCCCCACCTTCAATGAATAAAGAGGAAATGGAATGCTCTCCTAAAGTTGCTATAACCTCTTCGGGCGAAACTTTGTCTTCTGCCGATGTCACAAAAACTTTAACTCCCTTTAATTCGAGCTGTTCTTTTTTATCGGAGTCAAATGCTTGGCTAGTAAATACCCATGTTTCAGCTTCTTCGTCAGTTACAACAAAAGAATGAAGGGGAATTCGCAAGGTAGAGTCCATTATGACCCGAATCGGATTTCGTCCATTTGGAATTCGAGTTGTCAGTTTAGGATTATCTTCAATGACTGTTTGAACGCCAACGAGAATGGCTTGGTGCTCATTCCGAAGTTTGTGGACATCGAGTCGCGCAGCCTCCGAGGTAATCCATTTGCTATTTCCCGTTACTGTAGCGATTTTTCCATCGAGCGTCGAAGCGGCTTTCATCGTTACAAACGGTTTTTTCGTCACGATGTACTTGTTAAACACTTCGTTTAACCCACAAGCTTCTTCTTCACAAACTCCAACTGTTATTTTTATTCCTGCATCTTGTAGAATTTTCACACCCCGTCCTGAAACGAGCGGATTCGGATCTAGTGTCGCTACAACTACTTCCTTCACACCTGCTTCAACAAGTGCAACCGCACAAGGGCCTGTGCGTCCATAATGAGAACATGGCTCAAGCGTGACATAAGCCGTACTCCCTTTCGCTTTCTCCCCTGCCATATTTAAGGCATGAATTTCCGCATGAGGTTCACCCGCTTTAAGATGGGCACCAATTCCAACGATTCGATTTTCATTAACAATTACGCATCCGACAAGCGGATTTGGGTCCGTTTGCCCTTTCATAGCACGAGCATTTTCAATGGCTAGCTTCATATAAAACTCATGATTTGACATGGAGTATTGTTCCCCCTTCGCTCAAGTGACCGGATCGTTCTACCTTTGTTTGCAAATAGTTTTTATTGTACTCGGACACATCTCCCCATAAAGGAGCACGTCCAGCTACATTCATCCCCTTTTCCTCGAGAGCCTGTATCTTATTCGGGTTATTAGTCATTAATGTAATAGGTTTAGACCTCAACGCTCTTAAGACCGCAATCGCTTCTTCGTAATTTCGTTCATCATCTGAAAAACCTAACTGAATGTTTGCATCGACTGTATCATACCCATTCTCTTGTAGTACATACGCCATTGCCTTAGAAAATAAACCAATCCCTCTCCCTTCATGATTGGCTAAATAAAAAACAGCACCTGTACGGTGTTTAACAATATTACGGAGAGCTTGCTTTAATTGAAATCCACAATCGCACCTTTTACTCCCAAATATATCTCCTGTGTGACAAATAGAATGCATACGAACGAGTGCTTCTTCAGCTTGTTCAAAATCACCATAAACTAACACACTTGATTGTTGAGCATCTGCTAATTGTAATGATGGCAGTTGGTCTAAAAGCTCTTGAAAATTTTCCACTTCGCCCTTCAGCTTAAGCCAGTTATACCACTGAAAAATGACTGTTTCACCATCTAGTTGAATCGGAAGACGAACTGGTCCAACTAAATAGATGGTTTCTTCTCCAGCATCAATTTTTCGTGTCTTTTGCTCTAATAATTCTTGTACTCTATTTTTCATTTCAACTGTCATGAAACTCGTCTCCTCTTTTCTTTGTTGGCTGAAGAGTTTACAAATCTATCATTTATGTTTTACTTCCATTCTTTCAAAGTCCTTCGGGAGAAATTTTACCACATCCTCCTTTCTTGTCCTACTATTATGACTTTAAGACAACTACTTTCGTATACACTCCATTTCGACGAGGACCCCTGTCTAGGTTCATCTCCAACCTTCTACGAGCTCATTCCTCTTCAATCTCTATCGAAAAAATGACCATCAACATTGTATTTTGTTCGTACTAAAAACAACAATCTAACAGATACATATGAGAAATTGAATATTGATTCTTAAAACGTAAAAAAAGCACCCTGAATATTATTTCGGGATGCTTTCAAGTTCAAGCTGTCGCTTCGTGCGTACGAAGGCAATAACTTGAATAAGCTCTTCTTCTGATAGCGCTTGGCCATCAAGATAGATTGTCGTTTCATTTCGGGTATTTAACTCCACTTCTGGAGTAGGTGCTTTCGTTCGACCAATTAAATAATCAACGGACGTACCGAATAAATCGGCAATCGACTTTAACGCTTCTAATGAAGGTCTGCGGTAACCTGACTCATACCCAGCGTAAGTGCTTTTGGCTATCCCAAGTTGATCGGCTACATCTTGAAGTGACCAATTTTTTTGTTTCCTTAAATCGGATAACCTGTTTACGTTCATGATTCGCTCTCCTTCTTTTCCTTTCTAATTTATCGAAACAGCGTACGCGCTTTGAATTTTTCATGCTTGATTATTACCGAAATTGCCATTATAATTACTCCCATAGTACGCGTTATGCGACCGAAATGCAAGTCCATTTTCAAAAAAATTATATAATACGCATCGAGATGAGGTGTTGTTCATGAAGAAAATTTTATTACTTGCAACAGGTGGAACAATTGCTTCAGTCCATAGCGAAAATGGTTTGAAGCCTGGCGTATCCCCTGATGAATTAATTGATTTTTTACCATTTGACCGTTATGAAGTGGATAGCAAGCTCATTATGAATATTGATAGTACAAACATGCAGCCAGAGTTATGGGTAGACATTGCAAACGCCATTTATGAGAACTATGCCGATTATGATGGCTTTGTGATTACACACGGTACCGATACGATGGCCTATACATCAGCTGCCTTATCATATATGTTGCAAAACGCGGATAAACCGATTGTCATCACAGGGTCACAGTTACCAATCAAGTTTGAACGAACGGATGCTAAGAAAAATATTATTGATGCCTTCCGTTTCGCCTGTGAAGATGTCGGTGGAGTATTTGTCGTATTTGATGGACGTGTCATTATTGGTACACGCGCAATCAAAATGCGTACGAAAAGTTACGATGCGTTTGAAAGTATTAACTACCCTTATGTTGCCTATATTTCTGGTGATGAAGTTGAATATACTAATATTTTAGCAAAAGAAACTGCTGGTCCGATTAAATTAGATACCTCTTTATGCCCAGATGTTTTTCTTCTGAAACTGCATCCTGGAACGAAACCTGAAATCTTTGATTTTATTAAACAGCACTATAAAGGTGTTGTCATTGAAAGTTACGGAAGTGGTGGTATCCCTGCCCAAGGTCGCGATTTAATTCCGAAAGTAAAGGAGCTCATTAACGAAGGAATTGCAGTTGTGATCACAACACAATGTTTAGAAGAAGGAGAAGATATCACCATCTATGAGGTGGGACGTAAAATTGCAGAAGATCTCGTCATTCTATCAAAAGATATGAACTCTGAAGCCATCGTACCAAAGCTCATGTGGGTTTTAGGAAAATCAAATAATTTACTAGAAGTAAAGAAATGGATGGAAACACCGATTGCTCATGATGTGTCCATGTATTAACAAGTTGAAAGCGAGGAACGAACGTTGATTACAACTATCGAGCAGAACGAAGTCAGAATTGAAAAAGACTTTCTTGGTGAAAAAGAGATTCCAAAAGATAAATATTATGGCATACAAACTGTACGGGCTACAGAAAACTTCCCCATCACTGGGTATCGTATTCATCATTCTCTCATTACAAGTTTAGCAAGAGTGAAAAAAGCAGCGGCACTAGCCAATATGGAAACGGGGCAACTTGATGCAGAAATAGGACACGCCATTAGTGATGCAGCGCAAGAAATTATCGATGGAAAATGGCATGATCAATTTATTGTTGACCCCATCCAAGGTGGTGCTGGTACATCCATTAATATGAACGGAAACGAAGTGATCGCGAATCGCGCACTCGAAATTTTAGGAGAAGAAAAAGGAAGCTACCATATTATTAGTCCGAACACTCACGTTAACATGTCCCAGTCGACAAATGATGCGTTTCCTACCGCTTTCCAACTGGCATTTTTGCAACTACTTGAAGAATTGCTACAGACGATGGAGTCAATGCACACTGTTTTTCAACAGAAAGCTGACGAATTTAGTCATGTCATTAAAATGGGAAGAACTCATTTACAGGATGCTGTACCGATTCGTCTAGGACAAGAGTTTGAAGCCTATTGTCGCGTGATAGAGCGGGACATTAAGCGTATTAAACGTTCTAAAGAAGGTCTATACGAAATTAACATGGGTGCGACGGCAGTCGGAACAGGATTAAATGCAGACCCAGAATACATTGAACGCGTCGTTCACCATCTGCGTCAACTTAGTAGCGCACCATTAGAAAAAGCCTCTCACCTAGTTGATGCTACTCAAAATACGGATGCGTACACAGAAGTTTCATCTGCTTTAAAAATTTGCATGGTGAATATGTCCAAAATCGCCAACGATTTACGTTTAATGGCATCCGGGCCTAGAGCAGGATTAGGTGAAATTTCATTACCAGCAAGACAGCCAGGCTCATCCATCATGCCTGGGAAGGTAAACCCTGTCATGGCCGAAGTGTTAAACCAAGTAGCCTTCCAAGTAATCGGGAATGACCATACGATTTCCCTTGCATCTGAAGCAGGGCAGCTTGAACTAAACGTAATGGAGCCGGTATTAGTATTTAACCTAATTCAGTCAATCTCCATAATGAACAATACATTTAAAGCCTTTACAGAGTATTGTTTAAAAGACATTAAAGCCAATGAAGAGCGGATGAAAGAGTATGTAGATCGAAGTGTCGGCATAATTACCGCACTCAATCCTCATATTGGATATGAGCAAGCATCGAAAATCGCAAAGGAAGCGGTTTCAACGAATCGACCAGTTCGCGACCTAATATTAGAAAATAACTTACTGAATGAAGAAGAATTGAATGAAATTTTAGATCCTTTTGAAATGACTCACCCAGGAATTGCAGGAAAATCATTAAAAAAAGCGTAATATATAGAACGAACCCTTTAGGTAAGGACTAGTGGAGGTTAGAACATGAGCTCAAATTCAAAAAACATTACACAAACATTAATGGTTGAAACACCTGCCATTCCAGGGAAGCTTGGAAAAGTGGCGACCGCCATCGGATTAGCTGGTGGAGATATCGGAGAAGTAGCAACGGTACAATTTGGTCCAACGTGGACGATGCGAAATATTACCGTTCACTGTATCGATGAAGAACAATTCGAACAAGTTCTCGCATCAATTGAAGCACTTCAATCCGAAGGAATTAAATTACACGGAATATCAGACCAAGTCTTACGAGCGCATGAAGGCGGAAAAATACATATGCAACGTAGAGTTGATATTCGCTCCCTTTCTGATTTACGCCAAGTTTATACACCAGGGGTTGCGAATGTTTGTCAAGTCATTCAAGAAGACCCTGAAAAAGCGCGTATTTATACAAGCATTGGCAATACTGTAGCCATTGTCACGGACGGAACAGCCATTTTAGGACTTGGCGACATCGGTCCAGTTGCAGGTATGCCAGTTATGGAAGGAAAATCGGTCTTATTTAACCAATTAGTAGGTATTAGCGGTGTACCGATTTTATTAGATACGAAAGACCCTGAGGAGATCATTCGTACTGTCAAAAATATCGCTCCTACGTTCGGTGGGATTTTACTTGAAGATATCGGCTCTCCTCATTGCTTCGAAATTGAAGAACGATTAAAAGAAGAATTATCGATTCCTGTTATGCACGACGATCAACATGGTACAGCTGTCGTCACGTTAGCTGCTACCATTACAGCTAGTAAAAGCGTTAATATGGATTTAAAATCAGCAAAGGTGGGGCAAATTGGTCTTGGTGCAGCTGGTCTTGCCATTGCCAAAATGCTAATGGCTTACGGTGTTGAACAAGTATACGGTGTCGATAAATCACAAGAAGCAAAGGAACGACTAACCAGTATCGGCGGACACTCTCTTGACTCCATTGAAGAATTAATGGAAACATGCGACATCATTATCGCTACGACAGGAGTACCGGGACTTATTCGAAAAGAATGGGTACGAAGCGGACAAGTCATTCTTGCTTTATCAAATCCGAAGCCCGAAATTGAACCGGAAGTTGCATTAGAAGCAGGCGCAGCCTTCGCAGCCGATGGCCGGTCTGTAAACAACATTTTAGGATTCCCTGGGATTTTTAGAGGAGCATTAAACGCACAAGCGAAAGATATTACACATAAAATGCTCGTTGCGGCTGCTGAAGCAATTGCCGCAACAACGAAAAACGGAAACCTCGTACCGCATCCGTTAGATCCTAATGTTCACGAGGCTGTAACGAAAGCCGTGGAAGAAGTTGCAACGCAATTGAATAACAATATTCGATAAAAGATATGAAGCCTCAAGGCATGTTGACTATTCAACATCCTTGAGGCTCTTTTTATGCCGTTCAAAAATATGGTTTCTAATAATCTACTAAACTCGCTTTTTTTAACTCCAGCAACGATTCCTTATATCGTGATTGAATTTTTAAAAATGAATCTAAATTTTTCAAGAAGACGTCTGTTAGATGAGGGTCAAAATGCTTTCCCCTCTCCTTTCGAAAATGTTCTATAATTTCTTCCAGAGACCACGCTTTTTTATAAACCCGGTCGCTTCCGAGCGCATCAAACACATCTGCAATGGCAGTGATACGAGAGTAAATATGAATTTCATCTGCCTTCAGCCCAAATGGATAGCCACTTCCATCATACTTTTCGTGATGCTGTAGAGCTATCATAGACGCCACACGAAAAATCTGGCCCTTTGCTTGCTTTAACATATCATGCCCAATTTTGGAATGACGTTTCATCACATCGAATTCTTCTTTTGTATACCGTCCAGGCTTATGTAATATATCATCCGGAATAGCCACTTTTCCTACATCGTGCATGGCGGAAGCAAGGCGTACGAGCTCGGCTTCTTGGTGGGAAAGTCCAGCAAGTATTGCTAGTAACTTCGAATATTCTGCCACTCGTTTAACATGATTACCTGTTTCACGAGATCGCGTCTCTACGATTTCCCCTAAAGTATAGACGACTTCTTTTTGCGTATTCTGCAAGTCAACATTCATTTCCATTACCTTTCGAATATCGCGATAGGCACGCAGAGAAGATCTAACCGTTGATTTAAGACTTGAAACATCCCATTTGGTTTTATGTATATAAGCATGCAAATCATATTTTTCCATTACAGCTTCTTCCGGAACCTTCGTCTCGTCATCAACTAATAGAATAACCCGTGTTGCAAAATGTTTAGATCTTTCACGAAACGAATGAATATAGGACAAACCTGAAGGCTGTTCATCTTTTACCGGGTTTAAAAATACTGTTGCTACATCGTTACTTTCAACCAGTTCAATAGCTTTTTCATAGCATCCCGTATGAAGAATTGTTATATATTTGTTTTCGAATAGTAAGTTCGTTAATGCCGTTCTCAACCCTTGATCGACTACCTTATCAACAATTAAGATGAACCACGTCTCAACGGTTCCCTTCTGTTGTGCTGCAGTACTCACAATAATTCCCCCTTTACTTAAGGAAGGCATTACCTCGACAATTTATTTGAAGATTTCCCGGGAAAAAGTCAAAATAATTCTCATTATGTCGATAACTGTTTCCTATTCTATTTTACACGTCTTGAGGACATTTTACTTATATAATAATTAGTTTTAAAGAACTATTAATCTTTTTTTAAGAAATTATATTTTCTAGTTTTCGCACGCCTACAGAAGACGTTTTATGTGTGTGGGGGGACTGAATCACATTGAAAGGAGACGGTTAGTTTATTAGTAAAGTAAGTGTCCCAAAAGTTGCTGGGACACCATTCTTTGTTTGAAAATACAAGATTCTAAAAGATTGTTGTTTTTGGTCCCGCAGGAGTCGCCGCCTTTCGCCAATCATTTCAAGTCAAAATAGACGAAAACAGCCAAATAAAAAAAACTCTCTTTTTTAATAGAATTAAGTTACCACAACCACAAAATCACAAGGAGAGTTTTCTTATGTATAAAGAGTAAAAACATAGACCAATTAGTTCTTCAAATGGATGTAGAAGTTTTTGTTCCAAAAAATCACCTTTGTCGAATCATCCATCAGGCAGTGGAAATGATGGACGATTCATCTCTTTTTCCCTTCCCCCAGGAAGAGGTCGTCCTCCTTATCATCCGAAAATGATGGTGATAAATACTGTAAAAGGATTTATTCCTCTAGAAAAATTGCTGACGAACTCAAACAAATCATTTATTCCATCTGGTTATCAGGTAATCACCACCTGACTTTCGAACGATTAATCGTTTCCGTTCGGAACGGATGAAAGACACCATTTGTGCAACATTTTTATTGATGATGGATTTACTTCTTCACTAAAAAAATCCTGTCACCCTTTAGATTTCTTCAATTCAAATAATTCTTTTAAGATTGGCATTTCGTTAAACTCTTCCTCTGATACGACATCCCATAAGATCCCATTCGGTTGTTCATATGGAGAATTTGTTTTAAAGCATCCTTTTTCTGTAATGACCCAATCACATATTAAGTCGTACTGATCTTTCGGAACATCTTCCTCCACGAATTGCACGGAATGAACTGTCGAAATAACGGGCATGGGAGGCTGTCCAAGCTCTCTTAAAATGGCATATTCACGATCGGAATAGCCTTCACCCTTCCCAATCCTCTTTCCATCCTTCGTTACTGCCACTGAACCTGCAACAAACAAATCAATAGTCGGGAGCTCTGTAAGTGAGATTTCCTTTCCATATGTCGTCATATGCTTAATACTTGCAGCTTTCCTCTCTTCACCTTTTGGAACCCATTCCGGCTTTATCATGACAAACCCAGCTCTAAGACGTGGAGTTGGTATGAGCAATGTTTTGCCGTCCACTAACACTTGCGCTCGTAAAGGAAGTTGCGGAGCATCCGGGTTCACTTTTACCGTTTTTGCTTCCTTATATTCTTTCAATGTCGTGACTAGATGAGCTGCTTGTTCTGCTCCTTTAAAGTTGGGGATACGATTAATTAACGGAAACGGGAATCTCCCCAATTTCTCCTTTGTCAACGTCTCCCACACTTCGCTTCTAATTTCGTCTTTCTTCTTCAAAAATGACGGCTCCTTTCGGTCATAGTACCTCTATTATATCCTACTCCAATAGGGGTTATATTACCTTAAATGGGAAAAGCGCAAAGCGCAAGTCCTTAGGCGAAGGGCGCTTTAGGACCTGCGAGGAGGCTTCCGTCGCCACAGCAGGGCCGAAGCGACCCGAGCTTATGGCGCTTGGAGCTAGACACCCAAAAAACGGTAAAGAGAATACTTTAACCCTTTATTGAACTTAAACTTTCTGTAACAACAAGAAGAAACCACACCAAAGGTAGGCGTGGTTTCCATCTTATTCAGATACTGGCGTCACATTTCTCTTCGGTTGCTTCATCCATTCCCACTGACGCAACTTCAATTTGATTAAGGTATGAGGATCTTCAAAGTCCTCATAGTGTTCAGATAAATATTGTAAGAGTTCACGATGTTCTTTAACTTCCGCTTCCATTTTCTGAACGAAATCTTGAACATTTTCTTTTGGAGGTGTAAAGAATGTGTCAACATCTTGCTCCAATGCCCGTTCAAACACTTCAAACGGCACGAAAAATTTTTGTACAATGGATGATGTTACTTCTGAGAAACGCTCTTGTTCAATATACTTCCGGTATTGTTTCACTAAAAGATCTTTATTTTTCTGTATCACGCCAAGTAGTTTCCCTGCACTTTTCAACATGATCTGTGAAGGGTTTAGACGAAGCATAATATTTTCTTTCTCTACGTATGTTTTTGCTGTCATCCGATAAATGTCACGCTTCCAGTCTTCTATCACTTTTTGATCACACTTGAATGCTAGCACCTGACTACCAGCCTGTCGATTGAGCGTGTCGCTCATTTCATCAAAATTATGTTGAATATTTTCAAACTCTTGTTCCATTGTAAATAGCCAATCTTCTAATTCCCCACGGAAGCGCGGAAGGTATTGATTATACAGATACGTATGAATACGTTCATTCATCGCTTCATTTAACTCTGAATGAAGCTGACGGAAATCACTTTCTTCTGTAATCAAGTCTTTACATTGTTGAAGAAGTTGAGGAATCTCCTTCTTCATCAATTCCTTTTGGTTTTGGATAAGCTGATGATAAGAGTTTCGCACATACATCATCTGCTCACTTTCTACATCTTGAAGATGTAATTGGAAACCGTTTAACCGCTCAAGGAGTCGATTTTTATGGTCAATTGTTGATGTTAAATCTTTCTCCAATTTAACTCGTTCATACGCGAGATTCGAAGCAATTTGGCGCATAAGTTTCAACAGTTGGGACGTTCGTTTTCCTTCTTCCTTTGGCTCTGTCGTTTTAAAAGCTTGTTGTATGAAGGTGAAAAGTTGTTCCTCATAAGAAATGGGTCCCTCTGCCCACAAAATTGAAGAATTCGGGAAAATTGGTTCCAATTGTTGACGTGCTGCTTCTTTCGAATGGAATACCTTTCCGACATCAACTGTCAAAACAAAATGCACGTTTTCCTCAACGAAATCTTTTAACGTCATAAGCGCATCTTGCATTCCCTCTTGAAATAAATCATCGGTTTGAAGACAGAGAACAATTCCGTCAGCCAAAGATAGTAAATCCGTATATTCCCTTGAATGTAAATCGTTTCGATGCAGTTTAGGTAGCTCCATCAGTTTACAGTTCAATCGCTCTAACATGGAAGATGAAAGATGCACGTCCATAAAATGTGGTGATGTTACTTCGTCCTCTTTATTGCTAATCATTTCTTGATTGGTAATGAAATGGACCGTTTCCTTATCAGAATATTGGATTAGAGCTAAATCGGTTTTTTCTTTATACGAAATTTGGCCATTTGTTACTAAAGAAAGAATGGAATGAGAATGTCCGAGCATATTCCCTATCACAATATGTTTCGCATCGGAAGTTGCCATTTCTTGAACAAGCCATTTTAACTTATCTCCAATTTTCAGTTGATTGCGTTCTCCCCAAGTCTCTATTTGCTTCAGTAGTGTCATCAATTCCTCACGATAAATGAAGTCACCACCAGCTTTTTCGATTAATTGTTCCGCTTCCTCTACCGTTTGTGATGGCAAAGTGTTAGGAAATAACTCATTCCATGCTAAAACTGCAGACACTGCCGGTAAAGCCTTTGAAGTCGTTGTCACTTTAAGCCAATTCGTCAAAAAGTTCGGCATGACCGATTGTAGAACGTTTACAGAATACGCACCTTCAATCAATTCATAAAAGGTTCTCTCATATTGAACAGATGTATCATACCATGCATCATACAATTCTATCTCGATGTTCAAAAATATATCATTTAGCGTATGTAACCAATCGATATACGAGTCCTTCTCTCTATAATACGCCCATAACAAAGACGTCAACGAATGAAAATACCGTCTATCTACTTGATACGTACAAATCAATAATGTATAAAAGCTTTTCGGTAAAAACTGTTCAATTCTCTCTTCTTCTATATAACTCCGTACAACCGCAAACCACTCAAGAGATTCAGTCCGAATTGCTTCATGAATCGCAAGTGATACTGCTTTTTTCCAATCATTTTGCTCTTCATAAAATTGCTTAGCCATTTCCGTCACACCTAAGTAATCTGGATCTAACTTAAGTGCCGTCTCTATCTGTTCATACGCACCTTCTCGATTATTCGTTTCGACGTATAAAGAGAATAATTGAAGGGCAATTTCAATATCTAGTACCTTCTCGTTCGAAGATACGGAAGCATAAGCTTCTTCCGCTTCCTTTAGATTACCAAGTTGTCGGTAAGCGTCAGCCATATTTTTAATTGCCCATGATTTTAACTCATTATCCACCTTCCGCCATTTATAAATGGCAGATTCAAAGTCTTGAAAATGGTAATAAACCTCTCCCTGAACAAAACGAACGGAAGACAAATCCGCGTCATTTTGAACGTGTTCTACGTAAAGCTCTCCGAGTATCTGAATCGGGTGACGGGAATCCCCTTCCGCTATAAATGTTTCATATAACGTTTTATCAATCAATCTCATTTCGTTTACCATAACAGCCTCCGCCTATCGTTAATTTTTACTAGACTGTCCAAATCTATTGGTACATTCTATCAAAGAAATATGTCAAAAACGTTTCAATTTGATGTCAAAAATCAATTCGTTCTATTTCACTAAGACCCTTCACATAAGAAGTTAGTAAGAATTAGAAAGGACTAGCCTGCTAGAAAGAGTGAATTCTTTCTTCACTAGTCCTTTATCCTTATATTCGTTTCTTTAAACTTTCGGCGTCATAATCGGAAAATCAGGATCAATTTTATCTAGTGCCCATAAGAACAATTGCCAATTACATATGTCACCTTCTACATGAATTGAAGAACTATCCGGACGATTATTCGTAGTGGCAAGCTCATAAAGAGTGGATTGATTCATCGTAACGGTAACCGAAGCTTCTTTTAAATCGGTTGATAGTACACGAAAGATTCCTCGTTTCACTTCAGTCGTTGCCACTTCTTTTCTATCTGGGATAATAAAGTTCATTTGAAAGTTATACTCTCCAGCTTTAATTCCATCGATCCGAATACTAAAAATGGATAACACTTGTTTTAACGTCATTTGATTCAATACTTCAGTTGTGATAACAGAGCGTTGAATTGGAATGACTCCGTATCGGAGCTCTTGTGCTCCCATTAAATATTCATTACGCCACGGGCCCGATTCGCATATATACCCTAATTGCTCTAAAGCATCCGCACAAAGCAACTTAGCTTTTCGGTTATGAGGATTTGCAAATATTACTTGTTTCGTCACTTCCGCTACCCATTGGTAGTCTCCTTCTTTAAAGGACTTTTTTGCTTTCTTAATAACTTCTTCTTCTCCCCCCATAAACTCAACATATTTTTTGGCTGCATCTTCAGGTAACAGTTTGTTTAAATCCACTGGATTCCCGTTATACCATCCCATGTACCTTTGATAGACCGCTTTTGCATTGTGATTTACCGTACCGTAAAACGAACTGTTATACCATTCTTCCTTAATACTTTTCGGAAAGTGAACAAGACGTCCAACTTCTTCTAAAGTGTATCCTTTATTAATAAGTCTCAGCGTTTGGTCATTAATGTATTGGTACATATCACGCTGCTTTGACATATACTCAAGGCAATAATCACGACCGTGCCGAGGCCAGTTATGCACATCAAAGACGGATGTTAACTTTTCTCCAAAAATGTCCATCGCTTGTTGAATATAATTTGCCCACGCTACAGGATCTCGAACTTTTGCTCCTCGAAGCGTGTAAATATTATGAAGCGTCGCCGTACAGTTTTCAGCAATACATAAGGATTGTTCTTCCGGTATATAAATATTCATTTCTGCCGGTGCTTCTGTATCAGGCGTCAATTGAAATTGCATTATAACTCCATCTATATCTTTTTCTACATAATCTTTTCCAGTTGGTATCGCAATTTCTTCTGCATTTTGAACAAGTGTTACCGTACCCGTGGAAACATATTTCCCTATCCCGCAATCTATTTGCCCTTTTTCGTCACGCGGAAGCACTTCTCCGTACATGTAAAAACCGCGCCTTGACATTGCAATCCCTGCGGTTACATTTTCCTCTAACACAGCCGATAAGAACCCTTGAGGAGCGTAAATTTTTACATCTTCTGACGCACCACTTGCTAACACACCTTCAATTCCTCCATAATGATCAACATGTGAGTGGGTGAAGATTACCGCACTAATTGGCTGTTTTCCAAAGTAATCATGAACAAGTTGAAGTGCGGCTTCTGCCGTTTCCTTTGAAGTTAAACAATCTATGACAATCCAGCCAGTTTTTCCTCGAACTAAGCTCAAATTTGCTAAATCATATCCACGCACTTGAAAAATATTTTTGGTAACTTGAAATAATCCTGCATGTAAATTTAACTTCCCTTGTTCCCATAGTTTCGGATGAACAGTGTTTGGAATATCCTCTTTCTCTAAAAACTCGTATCGTTTTAAATTCCAAACAGGTAATAATGAATCATTTGGCTTTATGACAGGAAAGGGAACATCTTTCAATACATTTTTGGTTGCCCAAGCTTTTTCTATTTCTAAACGATCCCAGTCCATTTTCTTATAGTAAGCTTTGTTTATTGTTTTCGTTTTTTCGGTTGCTTTTTTGCGAAAAGGTGTTAACTCAAAATCAACATTATCTTTACTCACTGCCCCACCTCCTAACATGTGTTTCATTTTATGCTTTATTTAACAAGACATGATTGATGTTTCGTTTTTCTTGAACGGCACTTAAACCGAGAATCACAAAAGAAGACGAAAACAGGCTGGAACCGAGTAATCCCTCCTTTAGGTAGCTCAACAATGCAATTTATTAGATAAAACGAAAAAAGAGTGCCGAGAAAGCCTCATACTTTCTCAGCACTCTTGACTGTTATTCTATACTTTTAAATGCCTGTGCTACGTCATAATCATTCGGATCAAGATCCGTTTCTTCCCCTAAAACCATTTTCGCAAGCTGCAATCCAACGTATGGCCCCGCTGTTAACCCAGATGCTCCCATCCCATTTGCGACAAGACAGTTTCTCAATGTTGGAACATAACCGAACACCGGCAAAAATCCAGGGGTAAATGGGCGGAAGCCAACTCGAGTTTCTTCGACCGTACTTTCAGCCAATTTAGGGGCAACGGCCAGCGCTTTTGTAATGACTTCTTCAAGACCACCAGCTGTGACACGCAAGTCAAACCCTACATCATCTTCATGGGTTGCTCCTACTACAATCTTCCCGTCTTCAAACGCTAACATGTACTGATTATTAGGTGGCATGACAACGGGCCACTCACTCGTATCTTCCTCCTGTACATGCAAATGGACAATTTGCGCTTTTTGCGGAGATACAAGGAAGTCTAATTGGAGTGGTTCAAACAATTCTTTTGCCCATGCACCAGCTGTGATAATGACGTGATCACCTTCAATTCGTTCTTCGCCAACTTTTACACATACATTCCCGTAGTCTTCCTTTAACAGTTTCGCATCGCCTTGAATAAAGGTTGCTCCACGTTTTTTAGCTGCGCGAATTAAAGAATCTCGAAGGGCACGACCATTGACCCGCGCCGCTCCGCTTACATGAATAGAAAAGAACTCTTCTGATAATGGAGGAAACGACTTATGCGTCTCTTCCGCTGATTTTAAAGTCACTTCTCCAATTTCAGGAGCATCTTCTTTCCTTTTCAATACACGGTCTAGCATTTTCTCTCGCTTTTGTTCATCATTATGTAAAGCGAGGGCCCCCACACGCTTATACCCTGTTTCTTCTTCTCCATCTTCTTTTAATTGTTCAATTAATGTCGGATAAAAGCGTGCTCCTCCCTTCACTAAACGATACCATGCTTTATTTCGTCTTTGTGACAACCATGGGCATACAATTCCAGCGGCTGCATCCGTTGCTTGTCCCGGATCTTTTCGATCGATAATTGTCACTTTCTGTCCTTTTCGACTTAATAAATAGGCCGTTGATGCGCCTAAAATCCCCGCTCCTACAATAACTACATGCTTCATCCTTCACACTCTTTTCTTCCGAGGTATTCTTCCGCTATTTTAACAAAGTTTTGCAAGTGAATAAATGAAGGAAGTGAAAGTTCATACCCTTAATAAATATGGTAAAATAAACCAATAAAATAAGATTAAAAGGAGCAGAATGGAGAGGAGAGAAAGCAATGAAGAGAGTATATATTTTATTCACACTGTTATGTTTGACTATCATCGGATGTTCGCATTCTTCTGACCGGACACTTCAAGACCTTACTTATTCCTTTCAACATCCTGAAACAGGCCAACCCTTCCAGATCATTAAAGCTTATCAACTTTTCGATGACTACATAAGTGAAGTTGAAAAAAATCCAGATAAACCCCTTATAGATGTTTATAAAGAGACTGTTATCGATCCAATCTATGATGCTTGTTTTAAAGACGCAGAATATCCATTCATGGGAAAGGATTATTTAGAAGAGGCACCCGACCGCTTTACCGAAATTAAAATATACATTGAACAATTAGAAAATGAATCGATCATTGAAGCAATTAAAGACTCCTTAATCAAGTCTTCCACCATTTTGCCCTATGAAATTGAAACCACTGTTTGCGTCTTTCCAACTCCCGGTACTCCTCGAATGGTGAATTTAGGAGCTGGAAAAATAATCATTCCATACAACCAGTATATAACAGAAGAGTTAGTAAAAGCTGGTGTTGCTCACGAATACCATCATAGTTATTGGACAGCTAAATATTATCAGCCTAATAAATATTATTCAGTGCTCGAAAATCTTGTGTTTGAAGGCAAAGCGGTAATGTTTGAGAGAACTGTTTATCCAGAGATTGAGTTCTTTCACATAGAAAATGCTTATCATCAACAATACTGGGATGAAGTAAAAGACGATCTACATAAAATGGATTTAAATCGTTCACTCGAGGTATTAAACGGTGGAGGTAATCTACCACCTTACTACGGATATGGTGAAGGATATAAAATGGTGAAATCTTTTATTGAAGAACACCCCCATTTAAGTCCAGTGGAATGGACCTCAATCGAAGCGAAAGATATCTTTGAAAAAGGCAATTACGCGCGCCACTATGAATAAGGGAGATGAGGTTAACCCTCTTCTCCTTTTCGATAATACTCATTCATTATTTCCTTCGGGACCATACTTCCTCCTGTAGCCCACGCAATATGCGTTGCCTGTTTTGTTAGATGTTGCGCGAAGTACGCCTCTCCGCTTTTAGATTGACGTATTGTAACAGGACCGTATACACCCGCTAGAGCAGATGGCTCTAAATAAATTCCCTCCGTATCGGCTAATTGCTTTAACAGACGATAAAGGACCTGATCTTTAACCGTATAAATGCCACTTAGCAACTTTTCCATGGTACGACCAACAAATCCTGAAGGTCTAGGAACAGCCAAGCCATCGGCATCGGTTTGATTATGAATGCCGAAATCAAATACAGACACTTTTTCATGAAGGCCTGTCATCATACCAAGGAGCATACACGGAGACTCAGTCGGTTCAGCAAAAAAGCAGTGAACATTATCTTCGAAGATAAGCTTAAGGCCAAATGCTACACCACCGGGACCTCCTCCAACTCCACACGGAAGGTATACAAACAAAGGGCTTTCCTTACTAACAACGATTCCTTTTTCATCCAACTGCTTTTTTAATCGCTCAGCTGCTACAGCATACCCGAAGAACAAATCCTTGGAATTTTCATCATCAACAAAATACATATTTGGATCACGTTCAGCCTGCTTCCTTCCTTCTTCCACCGCAAAGCTATAGTCCGATGCATATTCAATGACGTTGACACCTTTTTGTCGTAGCAAGTTTTTCTTCCATTCTTTTGCATCTTGCGACATATGAACATATACATTAAAGCCAAGCTGTGCACTCATGATACCGATACTAAGCCCCAAATTCCCTGTCGATCCTACCGCAATTGAGTAGCGAGAAAACAACTGTTTAAACCGATCTTCCGCCAAAATGGAATAGTCATCTTCATATGTAAGAAAACCATGCTTTACAGCGATGTCTTCAGCGTGCTTCAATACTTCGTAAATTCCTCCACGTGCTTTTATTGAACCTGAGACAGCTAAATGACTATCGCATTTCAGCAAGAATTCACCCTCAATACTAACGTTATAAGTCTTTTCTAATTCTTCTTTCATCCCTTTTATTGAAACGAGGGGAGATTCAATGATTCCCCCTTGTTTGGCGGTCTCCGGAAACACCTTCGCCAAATATGGCGCAAAGCGCACAAGCCTTTCCGAAGCTTCTTTCACATCTTCTTTAGTTAGGTCCTTCGATTGAATCGCTTCTTCAAACGATGCATAGTGGGGATTAATCCAACAAACTTCTTTCGTATCCATCATGTTTTTTAGAATTGGATATTCTGTATGCCACTCTTTTTCTCCCTTGCCGTGAATCTTCATTCGCTAACACCACCCCTTAGACCATTCATTACCTTCATTCTGCCTTAATGTTTACTTGTTGTACAGCTTCTACCTTCGCCGGCTCTTCTTTCGCTGAAGAATACTTTAATCCAATGACCCCCATAATGATGAGAATTACTGATACAAGCTTCATCCATGAAAACGATTCTTTAAAAATCAATACGCCAACGACGAAAACAAGCATTGTCCCTACCCCTGACCAAATTGCATACGCAACACTTAACTCAATTTTCTTCACAACTAGCGCAAAAATTGCAAAGCAACTACCGTAAAAAATAAAAATCCCCATTGAAGGGACTAGCCTTGTTAAGCCTTCTGAAAGCTTCATGCTAATGGTGCCCGCCACTTCCAATAAAATGGTAATACTTAATAACAACCACGCCATCGTATACGCCTCCTTATGTCAACCAGTACTTTGTATAGTTTTTTAGTTAAGGATAGAGCTTCTATTCATCAGTTCGGGGGAGTTTATTCATCGGTTCCGGCTTTTTATTCATCACTTCTGACGATTTATTCATCAGTTCCGGCTTTTTATTCATCACTTCTGACGATTTATTCATCACTTCCGGCTTTTTATTCATCACTTCCAGCTTTTTATTCATCACTTCCAGCGATTTATTCATCACTTCTGCCCAATTATCCATCAGTTCCGCCGTTATCTATGCCGTCCACATCATTGAACCTTTTCCACTCACTTCAGACATGATAATAAAAGCATCGCTCATGACAGCGATGCTTTTATTCTATATTATTTCAATACGTCGGTTAATTTTCCAATGTGATCGATTAAGAAGTCGCTTTCCTTTTCAATGTTTTCGACGTTACTCGTTCCAGAAAGGACACCGATGCGAAGGCCAGCGTTAGCATTTAAACCAAATTGCATGTCCGTTGTTGTATCTCCTACGACTGCTACCTCCTCAGCTTTTAACGAGAATTTTTCACAAAAAGCTTGGAACATGTGTGGGTTTGGTTTCTTATGATATTGATCACTCGTTCCGATAAAATCAAAGTAATCTTTTACATTAAGCGCCTCAAGACAAACCATCGTAATTTCATAGTCATCCGCTGTTGAAATTCCAAGCTTAATCCCTTTTTCTTTCAAAGTAGAAAATAACGGGACTAAAGGGGCAGTCGGTGTAATTAAATGCTTACGCTCATGAACGAGTCGATTCATTTCTTCTTTAACAAATGGTTTAAATGAGTCTTCATCTACCTTCACTCCGCTTTGATTCATTACTCGGAGAAATGCTTCCATAATGTCCTCATTTGTACCGGAAGCAAAAATTCCATTTGGAATAATGCTTGTTTCTGTCACATCTATGCTTGTTAGTAGCGAAGATGAAAGCTCCTTTACCTTGTCTACTTGATAGTGTTTGCATATGCTCTTCACTAGTTCATTTAGAACTTCTGACCAAAGGCCATGAAAATTTAATATTGTTCCATCCTTATCGAATAAAATCCCTTTAATCTTCAATGACTTCTACTCCTGACTTTGCTAAAAGTTCTCCCCATGTTGTAAGAGTTGGTGTTTTACAACCTTTATAAATGGGGTTTGAGAATGCTAGTAATTCGCCGTCTTTTCGTCTTAGTTCAAATCGGATCCATTGGAACTCTGAATCTTCAAAACTAGCGCGGAAGTTATATGGTGAATTAGGTAGAATTAAACCCTTCTGAATAACTTCTCCATTTTGAATCCAAATGACTTCGCATTCCTCAGTTGTTTTTTCCATTTTAAGTGTATAGTCTACCACGACATCTCCCTCGACTTCAGAACCTAGCAGTATAAGGGAATCATTCGACCTAACGTCCACTTTCAAGTCGATAAATCGAGTTACATACACATGACCACGTTTAATGCCTTCGAGAATGGAGGATCCAGATAGACCTTCTGCCCATACATAAGTGGCCGGATCTCCAATTAATGATGGGACGGTAGCACCTGGGTATAAATCTGTTGGCCGCATATGAGAGTCTGACCCACCAATCCCTGCAATGCGATAGCCATCATTTAAAAGCGTATCCCATAGCACCAACGCTTCCTCAGTTGCTTTCGGATTGTCTTTAAACGTCGGGTCATTCCATATCTCTATGACATCAATTTCTTTTAATAGCGTTTCTTTAAACTGCCATTCCCAAGGCTTCAACTGTGGATGATTGATGGAACGAACGCCTCCAGCTTGTTTTACTTCTTTTAAAATACGATTCATCCCTTTCTCCGTCTCCATGCCACCATCTTCACAAGAAGGACGCCAATCTACCCACTTTCGAATTCCATGAGCGTTAAAGTGCCCTTTCGAAGATGTTATCTCAATACCTGGAATGACAAGAATGTCGCTTTTCATCCACTTAGTTGGCAAAATGTTGTGATCTGTCGCAACGAAGAAATCAAGTCCCATATTTCGGGCAGATTCCATTCCTTCATCAACCGTTAATTTTCCATCAGATAGGTTCGTATGGGTATGAAAATCTCCTTTATACCATCTCGACTCTGTTTGAACCTTGAGTTCTGGATTCCAACCATCTAATTCAAATGAAGGTTTCTCATTCGAAGTCGTAAAAATATCTATTTCAAATGGGTGGGCGTGTACAAGGTCATCCATCCCTAATTCGAGGCGACAATGAAATTCAATCTCTTTTTGCGAAAATATTTCTAAACGCCATCTACCAGCTTGAATTGGACCTGAAACAGTTGAAAAACTTGATGTGATTTCTTGATCTGAGATGATGAATTCTCCCTTTTCCGTTAAAACGAGTGCTTGCGCTCTCACGACTCCATTTGGGTCAAAAAGTAATAGCTCCGACCAACCTTTAGCCGACTTTTCGAATTCTACTTTTAACCACCGAAACGTATCATTCACATCAAAAGTTTGAACTGTAAAGGGTGACTGTAAGACACCCCTTACTTTTTGAAGTACAGTCGTTTTCATCCATTTCCACCTCGTTAGTTTAACACTTTGTCTAATTCGCGCTGAGCTTCTTCTTTTGCTTCTTTTAACGCTTCATTTGCAGGAATACCTTCGATTTCCACTTTATCCGCTGCCTTCGCTAGCGCATCTAAAATTTTCCCACCTGTTGGGTCAATAAAAGGCGCGGATGCCGTCTCTGCTTGCTTGATTGGTACGAGAATTTGTGGATTTTCTTCGGCAAATCTTTTGAACTCTTCAACTTCTGTTGCGGATTTACGAACAGCAATATACCCCGTGTTCATTGACCAATCTGCCGTCTTTTCTGGACTCATGAAAAACGTCATAAACTCAAAGGCTGCCTTTTGTTCTTCTTCAGAAGCTAAAGCTGGAATGGCAGCCAATTTTGCTTCTGCAATCGGAGCTGCTTCATGATCTTCCCAGCCAGGCTGAGGATGAGCAGCTACTTTCGTAAAATCTAAGTCCCCTTGGTCACCTGATGAACCTGTATACCCTGCTGCACGACCTTGCAGAACGTCGTCAATCGTTTGATACCAATAAGCCCATCCTTCGCCACCATGATTAATTGCCATTGTCTCGTCTACGTGAATTGCACGGTGAATGAATTCCCACGCTTCCACCCATTCAGGTGAATCAATTAAAACCGTTTTCCCATCTTCACTTAAAAATTGTGCTCCATTGCTTAAAGCAGCATCAATTAAGTTAGCCGAACCCCACATTGGCATCCAGCCATAAATACCTTTTTTCTCTTTAATGAATTCCGATGCTTCCCCTAATGCTTCAAACGTCTTTAAATCATCAGTTGAAAGCCCTAGCTCTTCAAACACATCTTTACGGTAATACATCACTTGTGTCGTCCCATATAGAGGAAGAGCAACCTGCTCGCCATTTACCTTTCCTTGATTGTAGAAAGAAGCTAGTACATCTTCTTCATTAAAGTCTTCATCATTTGCTATGAACTCATCTAATGATGCTAATAATCCCTTGTTCCCTAACGCATTGACTGTTGAATCTGTTAATAAGACAGCTGCTGGCACTTGTTTTGCTGCAATACTTGCTTGTAGCTTTTGAAATGTTTCGTCGTAGTTTCCTTGTGCAACCCCTTTAACCACAATGTCTTCTTGACTGGCATTGAATTCCTCAATGATGCGTTCCACATTTTCGCCTAAGTTTCCACCAAGGCCATACCAAAACTCAATTTCAATCGGCTTGCCGTCTCCTTTTGAGCTAGAAGTTTCGTTTGTAGAACAACCAACGACAGAAGTCATTACCAATAAGAATAGTGCAACAAAGATCATCGATTTTTTTAACATATTCATACACTTTATCCTCCTTGGATAGTATTTGGATTGAATGATTAACCTTTTACTCCTTGATCGCTGCTAATTGCCGAAACAAACCATTTTTGCATAAAGAGAAAGAGTAAAAGGAGTGGGACAACCGTAAATGTACTTGCCGCCATAATTAATGGCCAATTGACCCCATAAGCCCCTTCTTGAATAAAGAATTGACGAAGTCCTTGAGTAATCAGCATCTTTTCTTCACTTTTAACAATGAGTGATGGCCACAAGTAATTGTTATACATTTGAATAAAGCTAATGAGAGCTAATGTTAAAAAACTCGGTTTAGTTAATGGAAAATAAACTTTCCATAGAATCTGCCAATGTGAAGCGCCATCCATTCGCGCAGACTCTACCATTTCTTTCGGAACCTGCAAGAACGCTTGCCGAAGTAAGAATATACCAAATACAGATGCCGCATTCGAAATAATGATACCGGTATATGTATCGAGTAATTGTAAATTGGCAAGGGTGACATAACTCGGAACATACGTCGCCGCAACCGGGAGCATATAGCTCGATAAAATAATGGCAAATAAAAGATTTTTTCCCGGAAAGCGAAACTGTGTTAACGCATACGCCATCATCGCCGAATTGATGATTTGTAAAATGACGATACATCCAGCAGTAAACACACTGTTCCATATATATTGACTAAAAGGGGCCATCGTCCAAGTTTCAATGAAATGATGCCATTTAGGGGACTCCGGCCACCAAATAGGGGGAAACGACCAGATTTCTTCATTCGTTTTCAAAGAGTTGGTCATCATCCAAAAAAACGGGAAAAACATGATGATACTAATGAAGAGAAGTGCCACATGTCGAAACGACATTTCGGATAACTGGATTAATTTCCTCATATCAATACTCCTTCAAATCTATGAATCTTTAATAGTAGTGAACCCATCTTTTTGAAAGGTTGAATTGAAGATAAGCCAAGATAGCGGTAATCACTAAAATAATGATAGATACAGCCGTAGCCGATCCCATATTAAATTCCTCAAAAGCAGATTGATAAAAAAGGTATAACAATGTTCGCGTACTACCCGCTGGCCCACCTTGTGTCAACACTTGAATTTGGTCATATGCTTGCAACGCTTCGACAGTTGAGATAATAAATAAGAACATTGTCGTTGGTGAAATAAGTGGTAGTGTAATATGCCAAAACTTCTTCCATTTAGAAGCACCATCTACAGAAGCTGCTTCATATAATTGCTCCGGCACTTTCTTTAACGCATGCATGTAAAAAATCATGCTGTACCCGACACCTTTCCAAATAGTGACGAGGATAATGGCTGGCATTGCCCAGGTGGAGCTGCTCGTCCATTCAAGCGAAGGCAATCCAACTAAAGATAAAACCCAATTGGCTAAACCTACATTTGGTTCATAAATCCAAGACCATACAATGGATACAGCAACAGTCGGTGTCACCCACGGGGAGAAGATGACCGTCCGATAAAATGACATTCCCTTCAATTGGTTAGTTAAAAGAATTGCAAGCCCCAGTCCGATAAAGACGATTGGAAACACAGTCCCAAAAGAAAAGTAAGCAGTATTCCACAAAACACCATAGAAATTCGGGTCAGTAAACAAATCTGTGTAGTTTTCAAAGCCGACAAATTCATAGGTTGGAGACATATAGTCCCAATCGGTGAAACTAATATAAAAGGAAGCAATCATTGGATAAATCCAAAACACGATAAGCGGAATGAGTGCAGGTAATGTAAATAACCACCCATAAATCCACGCTCTATTAACCGATTGTTTTCGCATAGAGGATATTTTCATCGTTTTTGATAGCCTTGCAATAACCGTTTCCATTCTTCATTCTCCTCACGTTTTGTTATTTTTATCATAAGGCGCAAATGTTAAGTGATTATTAGGCACGCTTTAACAATTCGTTAAAATACCCATATGATTACACAAAAACCCACACTCTTTCCCAATTAAAAAAGGTATTGAGAACCCCGAACCGAGGTTTACTCAATACCTGAAGCTATTTATTGATGATCGTTATATGCTTTTCTTCATATTTTCTTTTGATTTTCTCTGAAAGCGAGGAGTCCGTAATAATACCGTCGATTTCATCGAACGTACAAACTTTTAGCATCGAAACGGCATCAAATTTTGAAGAATCCGCTAGCACATAGCACGAACTCGCCTTCGCTAACATCTTCTTCTTAATATTCCATTCTCCAACACCGTAGTCCGTTAATCCTTCATATAAGGAAATTCCACTCATACTTAAAAATAACCGATCAATATGGAATGGATCTAAAAATCGTTCTGCCATTTCACCAACTACACAAAGCTCAGAATTTCGTATCTGCCCCCCCAATAATATAATTGTATAATTTGGCATCTCCGATAATTCCAGCGCAATTGGTAGCGAATTCGTAATAACTGTTAAACTTTGAATCTTCTTTTTTAACGCTTTAGCAAACTCCGTATTGGTCGTACTTACATCCATGGCTATGACCATGTTTTCTTTTACATACCTCGTTGCAATCTCACCAATTTCCCGCTTCTTCTCAATATGCAATGTCTCCCTCGTCGTAAACGATTGCTCTTTTGAATTATCAATCTCTAAGATGGCCCCACCATGTACTCTCTTTAACTTTCCAATCGACTCTAAATACTCCAAATCTCGTCTTACCGTTTCTACTGAGACACCGAATTCTTCCACTAATTCAGAAACCCGTACCGAGTGAACATCGTCTAATATTTCTAATATTCGATCATATCGCTGTTTAACTAGCATTTCGCGCACTCCTTCTATCAACCACAACTTTATACACATAAAAACACATTTTTACACAAAATATCTTACCATAACTTTTAGTGAAAAGTAGGCAACTTACGGTTTCTTTAAGAAAGCTTTACAACTTACATAAATGTAAACGTTAACAAATTTTTAGAAGATAAAAAGTTTATTGACAACTCTAATTTATGTTATTATGATTGATATTAAATTTAATAGCGAGTGTTACTTATCGAGAGAGACCGAGGGACAGGCCCTATGACGTCCGGCAACCTCCTTACTAAGGGAACGGTGCCAATTCCTGCAGAATGACTGTTCATTCTGAAAGATAAGTCGTGTATAGATTGCCGATGCCTCTTTCTGAATGAAAGAGGCTTTTTCTTTTAGGCTATTTTACAGGAAGGTGAACAAACTTGATTGAAATACGCAACTTAGTAAAGGAATACCACAATAAAAAACGCACCGTAATTGGTGTTCACGATGTATCTTTAACGATTCGACAAGGTGAAATTTACGGAATTGTGGGCTATAGCGGAGCTGGAAAGAGCACGTTACTCCGTTGTATGAATCTTTTAGAACGCCCTACTTCTGGTGAAGTCATTGTCAACGGAGTTAACTTAACGGCATTACGAGATAAGGAACTACGGAAAGCACGATTAAAAATCGGGATGATCTTCCAACACTTTCATCTTGTTAGCTCTAAAACCGTTTATGAAAATGTCGCATTTGCTTTAAAAGCAGCCAAGAAACCAGCAAACGAAATCGCAAAACGAGTGGATGAGTTACTCGAAATGGTCGGTCTTTCCGATAAACGAGATATGTATCCTTCTCAATTAAGTGGAGGACAAAAACAGCGTGTCGGCATCGCCAGGGCTCTTGCCAATGATCCATCTGTCCTTTTATGTGATGAAGCGACTAGCGCACTTGACCCTAGTACAACGAAGCAAATTTTATCGTTACTAAAAAAGATTAATCTAGAACTTGGAATTACGATTGTGCTTATCACACATGAGATGGACGTTGTAAAAGATATTTGCCACCGAATTGCGGTCATGCAGGACGGCAAAGTGGTAGAAGAAAACAATGTATACGATATTTTCACAAACCCTCAACAACCTGTAACAAAATCCTTTATTGATAGTGTCTTACAGTTTGATTTGCCCGAACACTTATGGGCATCCAATAAAGGAACCATTGTGAAAGTGGAGCTTTCAGGGGAACAAGCGAAAAACAGCCTAATAACTGAGATTCTCCAAACATTTCGTATAAAAGGAAAAATTCTTCATGGAAAGATGGAGTATATTCAAGACATGCCTCTTGGAATTTTCATTCTTGAACTTGATGGAGACCGAAGTGAAATTGAACGAGCCATCCATTACATTACGAAGCAATCTAAACGTTTGGAGGTGGTGAAACATGCTGCTTGAATCCATTATTTCTTTACTTCCAGAATTACAAAAAGCTTTTCTTGAAACGCTTTATATGGTAGGCATCTCCCTTTTCATTGCGATGGTGGCTGGTTTACCTTTAGGGATTTTATTATTCGTGACGGACCGAGGTCTCTTTTTAGAAAATACAGTGATCAAATCAACCGTTGGCTTTGTGGTGAACTTAGTTCGTTCGATTCCATTTGTCATTTTACTCGTTAGCTTACTACCTCTCACTAAGCTCATTACAGGGACAACGATTGGTCCTACTGCCGCATCCGTTTCGTTGTCGGTAGCAGCTATTCCATTCTTCGCTCGCATTGTCGAGTCATCCTTACGAGAAATTGATAAAGGTGTCATCGAAGCGGCAATTGCCGTCGGCGCAACACCTTGGATGATTATTAAGGAAGTGCTCTTACCTGAAGCACGATCAGGCATTATTCATGGCATTACGATTACAATGATTAGCCTAGTTGGGTACTCCGCAATGGCTGGGATAGTTGGTGGCGGAGGAATCGGCGACTTAGCCATCCGGTTCGGATACTATCGGTATGATAACACTGTCATGATTACAACCATTGTGATTCTAGTTTGTCTTGTGCAAATTATTCAACTTACAGGAGACAGAGTAGCGCGTCTTGTTGATAAGCGATAGGAGGAAAACAAAATGAAAAAAACATTAACGATACTGACCTTTATACTTACAATTATTTTTTTAGCAGCTTGCAGTAACAACTCAACTTCTTCTAGTTCTTCAGAAAAATCCTTAACGATTGGTGCCACATCAGGGCCTTATAGCGATATGGTACAAAAAGCAATCAAACCTATATTAGAGGAGAAAGGATACACGGTTAAAGTGGTTGAATTTAGCGACTACATCCAACCGAATTTAGCGCTTGGAAACGGTGATTTAGACGCAAACTTATTCCAGCATAAAATTTATATGGAAACTTTCGCAGAAGAAAATAATCTTGATTTATCGGAAGTCATCATTGTTCCTACAGCTCCAATGGGGATTTATTCACAAGCATTTGAATCAATTGATGCCATTGAAGAAGGAAGCGAAATCGCGATTCCAAACGATCCTACAAACTTAGCTCGAGCATTACTCATTCTACAAGAAGAAGGGTTAATTACTCTTGACCCGAATACGAATCCGTTAACGGTCTCTGAAAAGGACGTGGAAGAAAACATAAAAAATCTCGTGATTAAACCAATTGAAGCGGGACAACTTCCTCGCTCCGTTGAAAGCGTCGATTTAGCTGCCGTACCAGGAAACTATGCACTTGCTGCCAATATGGATTTATTAGATGCAATTGCCCTTGAAAACATGCCCGACGATTACCGCAATCGCGTTGTTGTGAATACGAAACACTTAAATGAAAGATTTGTACAAGATATTAGAGAAGCGGTAGAATCAGCTGAATTTGAACAAGTCATTGATGAAGAATTTCAAGGGTTTGGAAAGCCTGAATGGATGAATCAAGACAACTAACCAAATATGGTTTGTAAGCACCATCAAGCCTATAATCAACAAAAAAAACGCTTTGGTTACTCAAATAGTGCCAAAGCGTTTTGTTATTCCGATGAAATCATACAAAAATACGAGAAGCAGGCCCGCTATAATTCCGATGATGGACATCTTGCTTGGCACGAAGCGTGAGCATCGATGGAATAACTAAGATCGTACAAATAACCAAACTGAAACAAAAAATTGAGTCGAATTTACCGCCTCTCGATTACGCATGACAAAATCCCCCAAATTTGCTGTTAATCTAAGTTTTTCCTCTTGCCGCTTTCTTATACAACCTCGCCTGTTCCTTTGCATATTTCACTTCCAAAAAGGAAATACCTACATTAAATGCCATTCTGTATGAGAGGAGGGAGCGAGATTGAATTTAAATAAGAAGAAAAAACTTCTATTCTCAGAACCAAAGGATAAAGCAGCTAATGAAGCGAGTGAACAGCAAACAGAGACTGAAAAGAAACCGTTATATCATTCCCTTGTCAGAAATGTTGAGGAGATACGACAAGTTATAGGAAACAGTTCAGACGTTACAATACGCCAATTCCGGTTAGGCAGAAACCGAGACCGACAAGTTGCCGTAGTCTTCACAGATGGCTTAGCGGATGAAGCACTTATTAATGAGTTCATTATCTCTCCTCTAATGGACAACGATTGCATTTTATCATCAGATGAAAATCCCATTTACCAGCTTCAACAAACGTTTTTGAATGTTGGAAGTGTCGAAAAGTTATCGGACTTCGATTCATTCTTTACTTCCATACTGTCTGGAGATACCGTCATTTTACTTGACGGTGAGAATGAAGGAATTGTAACGGACACGAAATCGTGGGAAGGACGCGATGTTTCTGAACCCCAAACGCAAACCGTCATTAGAGGTCCACATGAAGGATTTACAGAGACTTTACGTGTCAATACAGCTCTCATTCGCCGTAGAATTAAAGACCCTAATCTATGGATTGAAGCAAAGAAAATTGGAACGCGTACGAAAACGGACGTTGCGATTGTCTATATGAAAGACCTTGCTGATGAAACAGTTGTTCAAGAGGTGCATTCTCGGTTAGACAATATTCAAATCGATAGTATTTTAGAAAGTGGGTATATTGAAGAGCTCATCCAAGACAAAACGTTCACCCCCTTTCCAACTATTTTTAATTCAGAACGACCAGACACAATAGCCTCTGGTGTTTTAGAAGGTCGGGTAGCCATTATTGTGGATGGATCTCCACATGTTTTACTTGTCCCAACCTTGTTTGTCCAATTTTTGCAATCACCCGAAGATTACTACCATCGATCTGATTTTGGCCTTATACGATTACTACGATATATATCCATGTTTATTTCCCTTTTAGCTCCGTCGTTGTATATAGCGATTACGACTTTCCATCAGGAAATGCTTCAAACGACGTTGCTCATTAGCATTGCTGCCCAACGAGAAGGCATCCCCTTCCCAGCATTTATTGAAGCGCTCATTATGGAAGTGACCTTTGAAATTTTACGTGAAGCAGGAATTCGAATGCCTCGTGCAATTGGTCCAGCTATTTCCATTGTTGGGGCACTCGTTTTGGGAGAAGCTGCAGTCGCCGCAAGCCTCGTTTCCCCTGCCATGGTTATCGTTGTTTCTATTACTGCTATTTGCGGATTTATTTTTCCATCGTTCTCCATCGGTATTCCTTTTCGGATATTACGTTTCGGGTTAATGGGACTGGCAGCTTCGTTTGGACTTTTCGGCATTATTGTCGGCTTAATTGCTATCGTTTTGCATCTGTGCAGTCTCCGTTCATTCGGGGTTCCTTATATGTCACCAATTGCACCTTTTAACGCAAGCGATCAAAAAGACGCAATGTTCCGTTTTCCCTTATGGTCTTTAAACACAAGACCAGCTTCGATTGCACAGGGAGACCTTATCCGAAACAAAACACCAAAGCCAAAACCACCCCAACAGTAGGAGGTGATACGGTTGAACAAATTATTGAAACTCGGGATGATTTTTGTCATCATCACAGCCGTATTAACAGGATGCTGGAGTAGACGGGAACTCAATGACTTAGCGATTGCGATTGCGATAGGGATTGATAAAGGAGAGGACGGCAATTATTTAGTCTCGACGCAAATTGTAAATCCGGCAGAAATCGCCTCAAAAACAGGTAGCGGGGGTACTGTTGGTTACACACCCGTATCTACCTATCAAACGACAGCAGGCACCATCATGGAAGCCATGCGCCAACTGACAACGGTTAGCCCTCGAAAAATTTATGTCGCGCATATCCGGATGCTCGTCATTGGTGAAGAAGTTGCGAAGGACGGATTAAAAGATGTTTTAGATTTCTTTTCTCGTGATCATGAATTCCGTACAGATTTTTTTATCGTTGTGACAAAGGATACGAAAGCAGAAGACGTCTTGAGTATTTTCACACAGCTAGAAAAAATGCCCGCCAATAAAATGTTTTCTTCCTTAGAAATGTCGGAGAAATCGTGGGCACCTACGCGTGGAGTATTTTTAGACGAATTAATTAACGATTTAGTCACCGACGGTAAAGAACCTGTATTAACAGCAATTACCGTTAAAGGAGAAGCAGAAAAGGGAGAGCATGCTGAAAACGTTCAAGAAATTGTCCCAGATGCTCGATTAAAATACGAAAATCTAGCTGTTTTTAAAGGAGACAAGTTGATTGGTTGGCTCGATAAAGATGAGAGTAAAGGGCTCAATTACGTGACAGGAAAAGTGGAAAATACCGTCGGCCCAATAACGTGTCCAAATGGTGGCGAGCTCATAACCGAACAAATTCGAACGAAGTCCACTGTTAAAGGACATGTAAAAGATGGAAAGCCTGAGATTTATGTAGACATATGGGCGGAATCAAATATAGCGGAAGTAAGTTGTCAAGTGGACTTAACGAAGCCTGAAACTATTACAGAACTCGAAAAAATCGCTAACAAACGAGTGGAAGAACTCGCTAAGTTCGCCATTGAAAAAGCTCAAAAAGATTTTCAATCCGATATATTCGGCTTTGGAGATGTCATTTATCGTAAACATCCAAAAGAGTGGAAAAAATTAAAGAAGAATTGGGATGAAACCTTCGCGTCAATGCCCATTCATGTAAATGCAGATTTTCGCATCCGACGCTTAGGTACTGTCGGAAATTCATTTCTGGAAGAAATGGAATTACCAAAATCGGAAGAATAAAAATAGGAGGTATTAGATGTGGGCTATCATCGGAATTACACTTATCATTGCTCTCATCATTTGGATTGAAGTCCCTTCCTTACTACGAAACCAACAACGGAAGGAGCTCATCGTCTTTTCAGTTATTTTATTGATTGGTTACGTTTTAAGTATCTTAGAAGGGCTGCAGGTCGAACTACCGAATCCACTCGATGTGATTACCTTTATTTATAAACCGATTAGCGATTGGTTGTATAGCTTTTTAGAATAAATAAAAGGTCTGTTCCATTGTAATCACAAATGAACAGACCTTTATCCATTTTGAGGTTGTTTTGGATAACGTTTTCTCCATAAAATTCCGATCCACAAAATAAGAGGAAAAACGAATCCGAAGCTAGCCGCATAGAAGAACCAAATTCTCGAAACGAATAAATAGATATAGGCAATATTAGGGTAAACGACTAGCGCAAGAACAATCATGATAACCCCATACGGCAAAGCGAGAAAACGATAGCTTTTAAATTGAAAAATTTGCATTAAACTTACAAGCGATGCATAGTACAAAATGGACAATTTGAAAAAGATTGTAATCATCCAAATGATGGCTACAACTGCCTCAATACGCTCAATAAAATTCCCTACACTAATTTTCTTACCTAATATATAACTTGGGTAATTGTGGCGCGCTGTTAAGTCCGCACCGAGAACGAGAATCGAAAGCAACGTAATGAGTGAGATCATGAGACCTCCTACAGCTACCCCTATCAAAAAAGCACTTCGCACCTTCTGCTCCTCTTTCACTTGCGGAAAAATCATTAAAAAAATGACTAGTTCTAAAAATGGAAAACCTATGTACGGAATGGAGGCACGGATAATCGGTTTGATCCCGCCATCAAAGACCGGTAATAAGTTGTCCGTTTGAATTTGTGGAATGAGAAAAATCATAAAAAAGAAAAACATTATAAAAAAGATGATAGATAAGATTTCCGCAGCTTGAGCTAGCACGTTTAACCCATACACGACCCCCATAATGACCACAGGTAAAATCAACATGTGAATAAACTGAATCGGAGTATCAGGTAAAATCTCGGTAGCCATAAACTCACCTAAGTTTCGCAAGACCAGTGAGGCTAATAAATACGTGAATATAAAGAACAAAGAAGCGAGAATTTTACCTACCCATTTCCCTAAAACTTCTTCTGTAATATGAACAATCGATAAACCGGGATAAGCATGAAAAATTTTTGTAAACATGAGACCTACTAACAAGCCAACGACAATGCTCAAAAGAGAAGCAATCCATGCATCTTGCTTTGCCTCTGTCGCTAATGTAGCGGGGGCAAATAAGATAGAGCTTCCAACAACATATAAAATGACTAGGAGTCTCAGCTGCCTTCCTGTTATTTTTACACTTTCCATAACATACCTCATTATTATTAATTTCCCATCTCTTAAATAGTCTGACCAGAAAACTCACTTTTATAATATATGGGCCATTTAGACCGAGGAAATCAAATAAATTGACAACAATGGGTGTGCATGGTAAATTCATATCCGACTTATTTTATAGGAATAATAACAAAAGGAGGAAGCTATGGCCGAGATACAGACTAAACAAAGACTACGTGGTCATGCACGACATTTTCTTTTTCGTCTTTTAGACCTTATTGAAGTTATCGGAAATAAACTCCCCTCTCCGTTAACGTTATTTGCAATTTTAGCATTACTAGTTGTTTTATTGTCACGGCTTTTTTCAGATATTACGGTTTCCCATCCAACAAATAGCGAAGAGTTCCTCACCGTAAAAAACTTACTTAGTGGTGAAGGGCTTGAATATATGTTTACAAGCGCTGTCCAAAACTTTATCGGATTTGCGCCACTTGGAGCCGTACTTGTCACGATGCTTGGAATTGGTCTAGCTGAACAAACAGGACTTGTTGCTGCCTTATTAAAGCGCATTGTTTTTTCAGTTCCGAAGCGATTTATCACAGGGGCACTCGTTTTTTCAGGGATCATGTCTAGTATGGCTATTAATGCTGGATATGTTGTTTTGCCTCCGCTCGGTGCAGTCCTTTTTGCGGGATTAGGTCGGCACCCTATCGCTGGTTTGGCCGCGGCGTTTGCGGGAGTATCTGGTGGATTCGGAGCAAATTTATTGCTCACATCAACAGATGCGATCTTAGGTGATTTAACGAAAGAAGCAGCCGCAACCATCGACCCTCTTTATGCTGAGAACATTCATTACTTTATGAATTACTATTTCATGATTGCTTCTGTTTTCATGCTTACAATCGTTGGGACGTGGGTAACGGAACGAATTGTTGAACCACGATTAGGGACATACAAGGGAGAAACAAAAGAAGAGCTCCAGTCGTTAACCGCATTAGAACAAAAAGGATTAAAATATGCTGGAATTGGCTTTATTCTCATCGGCTTATTATTTACTTATTTAGCGCTTGGTCCTTTACGTGGAGAAGGAAAGCTTTTAGAGTCACCATTCTTTGACTCACTCGTCCTTGTCATCGCCCTTATCTTTTTTGTCCCTGGACTTATCTATGGAAAAGTGACAAAAACGATTCAATCTGACCGAGACTTAACGAATTTCCTTGGGAAATCGATGGCAAGTATGGGAGGATATATCGCCTTAGCTTTTACAGCCGGACAATTTATCGCCTACTTTAGAGAGACGAACTTAGGAATGGTAATTGCGGTTAAAGGGGCAGAATTTTTACAAAGCACAGGCTTTAATGGAATCCCATTAATCATTACATTTATTTTCATTACAATGATTATCAATTTATTTATTGGAAGCTCCTCTGCAAAGTGGACCATTTTAGCACCGATTTTTGTCCCGATTATGATGAATTTAGGCTATTCACCAGAGTTAACGACTCTTGCCTATCGCATCGCGGATTCATCAACGAACATGGTGACTCCATTACTTCTTTACTTTGCGGTCATTATCGCCTTTGCGCAAAAATACGACGAAAAAATTGGAATCGGTACGCTTATTACAACGATGATTCCTTATTCTATTGCATTTAGCATCTCTTGGACCATCCTCTTATTCATTTGGATGCTACTTGGCCTTCCAATCGGACCAGGAGCCCCTGTTTATTACGGATCGTAAAAAAATTAAAAAGGGGACTGTTCTTTTTGAACAGTCCCCTTAATTTTTGTTAGTCCTATTATGACTTGGATAAATGACGATGGCGGAATTGAATCCACTGATAGCGAATAAAGCATCCAACACAAAAGCCTAAAATTGCTATAAATGCAGCGAGAAAAACCATGATGGTCATAACATATCCGAGTGTTTCAGCTCCCGATACAAACGCAAAATATCCAATGCCTAAACAAATAACTGCAATGCATTGATTAAACTGCTGTTGTGCATAGTCCTCTGGAATATAATCACTCGGCTTCTTACGTAAGAAAAGCTTCGCAAAGCGCATCACCGGATGATAATGAAACAACAATCCCAATAATCCAGCTACAAATGGAAGCAACAGGAACCATTCCATCCCTGTCATCCATGTAAATACAACTGCTATCACAATAAACCACTGATTAACCCGAACTAACGGACGTGGGATCGAAGTCATTGTGTGTCCCATCCTAATCCCAACCTTTCTCATCTGTTTATATGTATTTTACAGATGAAAAGGATTTTTGTGAAGAAATTATTTTATTGACTTACCACTTTACTTTTTTCAGTTGTAAGTTAGAAAATCCACGTATCTCTCAACATATCAATAAACTTTTTTCAGTTGCAGGATACGTTTTTAGCATTTTGAAAGCCTCCAAGGTTAATGTTCCTTAGAGGCTCATTTCGTACCGTTTTAATTAAAGAGTTTCACTATCACTTTCATCTGTTGCTTCTTCCTTTTCAGGGAAGACAATTCCTAACTCTTCAAATTGTGCCTTCTTCGCTTCACGAACTTCTTCTTTTATTTCATCTGTTGTTTTACCATCCGTTGAAATACCTAATTCGGTTGCTGCTTCTAATACTTTTGCTTCCTGAACAAGCTCACGTAATTCGGAGTGCTCCACGCCATCTGTTTCAATGCCTAGCTCTTGTGCTTTCTCAACAAGTTTTTCTTCATGTAATTCTTTTGCTACGTCTTTTACCTCTTTACCTTCCGTTTCGATACCATATTCTGAAGCTTCCGCTAATACTTTCGCCTCAAAAACTTCTTTCTTCAAGTCTTTCAGTTCTTTTCCTTCCGTTTCAATCCCTAATTCATTCGCTTCCTCTTCTAACTTTGCTTCCGCAACTTCTTTGAATAATTCCTTTACATCTTTTCCTTCAGTCTCAATGCCTAGCTCAGCCGCTGCTTCTTTCACTTTTAATTCAGCCACTTCTTTTTTTACTTCTCGAATCGTTTTCCCTTCCGTTTCGATGTCATAACCTTCGATATCCTCTAGTAGTGATGCACCATCTTTCATACCACCACTGAATAGTCCGAATCCTTTTCCGCCATGACCTTTTCCTTTATGACCAAACCCTTTATGTTCTCCTTTTCCATGGAAGCTAAAGGCGCCTTCTTCTACTGTCGTTTGTGAGTCAGTCGTTTCTTCTGCTCCTGTAATAGTTGGTCCTACGGCCAAAACACCTAAAGCTAATGCACCTGATAATACAAAGCCCATTGTTTTCTTTTTCATTCTCATCATCCTCCCAATGTTTGTTTGATGATCTTGCTTACACTTCATAGTATAGACAGTAAATATGGCAACACTATGACAAATCAAACGATGAATTTTAACAATCCCGGAAGAATTGATGAACAAATTATGAACAAGCTCTCATAATCTCGATTTTCTAAAAGATTTGTAATGAATGGAAACATTCAAAGCATAACTTTAAACAGGAGACTACTTTAGAAGGGATGATGATGATGCGTCACGTTTATCCAGCATGTCCTCCACCATGTTATGTTCCGATGCCCTTATATTCTGGATATCCTCCATATCCGTCACCTTATTTTTTCCATTCACAACCTTATAACTCACCTACACCAAGTTCTCTACCAAAATTAAAAGATTATGGTCCCAATCCATTTGTCATAAATATTAACGAAGCGACAATCCAAAATCGTAATTATCGAACAGCTTTATGGACAGGTGAACATTTACAAGTAACGTTAATGAGTATTAATCCTGGGGATGATATTGGATTAGAAGTTCATCCAACTGTTGATCAATTCATTCGTATTGAAGAGGGGCAAGGAATTGTTCAAATGGGTGACCGAAAAGAAAACTTAAACTATCAACAACCTGTATTCGATGACTCGGCCATTATGGTTCCTGCTGGTAAATGGCATAATGTCATTAATACTGGGCACCGGCCATTAAAGTTGTATGCTATTTACGCCCCACCGGAGCATCCACGTGGGACTGTGCATCGAACAAAAGCAGAAGCTTTTCACGAACATCCTTAAATTAAAAACTCCTCGGTCATTGAACTGAGGAGTTTTTTAAAAATATTTTGTTTATACGATTAAATGTGACATCGAGCACTTTCCTTATGGAAGACCTATCTAGTTTTAACTTCTCTACCGTCGCCTACCACCTAAAGTTATTGACAATAAAAAAGAGCTAATGATGAACTCATTAACTCTATTTAGCCGTTTCCATGAAGTTTTTAAATATACTTCTTCTTGTTTTCCGCTGTTTCGCCTTATTTTCTTTTCGGCGCTGATGTTGTTGAACGAATGCAACGAAACGCTCTTCTCGTTTTTGAATAAACTTTTGCATTTCTTCACGTTCTTTCGGACATTCCTCTTCCTCTTTTTCTTCATGAACTGCTTCCACTTCATCCTCTACTTCAGCAATTTCAGGCTTGAGATTATTCTCCTCAACGGACGATGCCGTTTCTGCCCTTCCATTCATAAATTCATGGAATTGCTCGACTAAACTTTTCTCCAAATGTTTGAAGCGAGATTCAAGCTGAGCCCATTCGTCTCTTTCTCTTTCTTTATCCAATAAATATTTTTCTATTTTTTCTAACGTAGCCGAAACATTATACACTTCTGGAATCTCTTCCTGATCCATTACCGGTTCTTCTTTTTCACTTTCTGCCTTCAACTGTGCCAACTCTTGATGGATCGTGACATCTTCCAATCCTTTGTCTTTCATTTCTTTAATAAGACGGAGGATATCCATACTTTCTTCCGTATAAATCCGCGCATTTTCCTCATCCCGTAACACCATTAAAAACGGAGAAAACGCTGTTTCCCACTTTTTTAAAATATGTGTCGTCACCCCAAGCATCCTTGCAGCCCTTGAAATGGTTAATTTCTTCCCCTCCACCTTATTCACCCCTCGAATGTTAATCCTTACCTCTTACATTCTCGGGAGATAGATGGAATTTCCTGCTATTCGACAAAGGTTCTAAAAACTAGTCATAACTTCTTCTTTTCTGCTAATCTTCCCTTTTTTGTGCAAACGGAGTAGACAAATATTGAGTTATCATTCGGAATTTCCAAAAATCGCAACGTTTTGATTTTGTAAAGCAAACCGATTCTCTTTCCATCCTAATGTATTTAAGACATAACCCAGTGAATCGGCATTATACCTTCCGGCTATTTTCTGATATATCAATAATTCATAAACTTGGTTCCCGTCAAAATCAACGGGATATAAACCACTTAGCGGGTTTACGAACCCTGTTATCGGTTGAAGCAACTTTCCATTTTGATCATAAATCTCGTTCAAATATGACGGGTCTCTCAACGATATGTCAATCAGATAGGTTAGCTCATTTCGTTTGCTCACCACTTGTACCTTATAGTCATCTAAATACGTTACCTCATATTTATAAGCTTTATTATATACACTTGAATCGAACAGCAAGCGCGGTTGATTGTGTACAAATGAATAAATATATTCATTCATGATACCGCCACTTCCACCTGTCGCAATACTGATGAGAATATCTTTAATTCCATCTCCAGTAAAGTCGCCTAGAAACAATGTTGGATTGTAACCGACATTTTCCTTAAGGGGAACGGTTGTCACTTGACCAGCTTTCCCATCTTGCACGACTAACGTTATTTGTTGAATAAATGGACTATCTGATGTTTTCGTTCCAACTAAATAAACTCGGTCTGGCACTCGATCTCCTGTCACATCTCCTCTAGCAAAAGCAACGATTTGCGGATGATTTCGATACATGATTAAGCCCCATTTCTCCCATAGCTTTCGTCATCTTATTTTATGGGCTAATCAACTAGTGGTGTCTGTCTAAGATCATTTAGTGAAGTCTATTGTTCAAAATCAATATTTTTAAAGCGAATCCATTTCGCAAAACGATTAAAAAGGATTGCCCCAATGAGTGCTGAGACGAATCCAAAAGCGGCGAAGTAGAAAGGCATAATGGGTATCGCTAAAAAGGCAAGAGCCGTCCCGTGACTGAGGTTACCAGTTGTAGCATCATAAATCGCTCCGATCAAGGCATATAACATCCCCGCTACAACCCCAACTAATGCCATTACAACACTTTGAAATTTAGCATATTGCCAAACTTTTATCTTTCTAATCTTTTTCATCGATTTCCCCCCATCCTCTTTTTTTCATTATACCAATGAAAGACACTTACCTTTCCTAATTCAATCGGTATTTACAACGAGACTTTTACGGTATACGATGATGAACAAAAGAGGTTATCTCTTACAATCTCGATGTTATTTAAAGAAAGGTGTTGAGCGGATGAACCAAATCGTTGGTTTTATCGGAACAGGCGTAATGGGAAAAAGTATGGTACGCCGTTTGTTAGCACATGGATATGATGTGCGTATTTATACGAGAACAAAAGAAAAAGCAGAAGACTTATTAACAGAAGGCGCTACATGGGTGGATTCCATTGCAAGCTTAGCTAATCAAGTAGATGTAGTTATCACAATGGTTGGATATCCAAAAGATGTAGAAGAAGTGTATTTGGGCGAAGGAGGCATCGTTCAAAATGCCAAAGCTGGTACATACCTCATTGATATGACGACATCCAAACCTTCTCTTGCGAAACAAATTTATGAAATCGCAGCCTCTCACTCCCTTCATGCTTTGGATGCTCCAGTATCTGGGGGAGATATCGGTGCGAGAGAAGGAACTTTAGCCATTATGGTTGGTGGTGATGAAACAGCTTTTCATACCATTCAACCAATCTTTCAAGCATTAGGAAAAAACATCGTCTTTCAAGGAGAAGCTGGGAGCGGACAATATACGAAAATGTGTAACCAAATTGCCATCGCCTCGAATATGATGGGCGTTTGTGAAGCCCTTGCCTACGCCAAAAAAGTCGGACTCCAACCTGAAAACGTGCTAAAAAGCATTGAATCAGGAGCGGCTGGAAGCTGGTCTTTAAGCAATCTTGTACCGCGAATGATCAAGGAAGATTACTCACCGGGATTTTACATTAAACACTTCATTAAAGATATGTCCATTGCGCTTGAATCCGCGAAAGAAATGGGACTTCAAACTCCAGGACTTGAACTGGCTAAATCTTTATACGATGAATTGGCGAATCAAGGAGAAGAAAACAGCGGAACGCAAGCGTTAATTAAGTGGTATTTATCAACATAAATCAGAAGATGTACACTTACATCATACAGATAGTTCCCTCCTCACGCTGTAAGAACGAGGAGGGAATACATGAAACCCTGTATGTTGTTCATTCTACTGCTTCAAATCTTGTAAACAATGAAAACCAATTAGAAACTACCGTACAGTCACTTCGTTTTAAGATAAAATTTTTAACCCTTTTAAATGATTCATACTCATCTCCACACTCTCAAGTGGCGAACGGCGGCTTTTATCTTGCTCCACAATCCACCACTCTACGTTTGAAGCATCTCCTTGAGCGAGAACCGAATGTAAATCAACCCCTCCAGTACCTAACTCTGCAAAATCCTTTTGCCCATCTGTTGTCATATCTTTTAAATGAATGAGTGGGGTACGATTTTCATATCGCTTCATCCACTCTGAAGGGATATGCCCTGCATGTGTAAGCCAATAAATATCAAGCTCAGCCTTGACCCACTCAGGGTTGGTTTCATCCAAAAGTGTCTGAAGGGCTGTTTTCCCATTGGACAACGAAACCAGTTCGAAATCATGATTGTGGTAACATAATGTTAGGCCTTCTTCATAACAGATTTGACCAATTTGGTTTAAGCGTTGGATAAACCGATAAAAATCTTCTTCTTTTTGCACCGTTTCAGGTTCAATATATGGACAAACCATTTTTGTACTGCCGATTGTTTGTTGATAGTTGATCATTTCCTTTAAATTATCTTCTAAGGACGAAAAAGGAATATGGCTTGATACAGCTGCAAGCCCAAAATCCTCTAGAACGGACTTTAATTCTTCTGCTTGCATTTCGTAATACCCCGCAAATTCAACTCCTTGATATCCAAGTTCCGCTACTTTTTGTAGTGTCCCGACGAAATCTTTTTCACACTCATTTCGCAACGTATACATTTGAAGTGCAACATTCGCTTTCACCTTGTCATCTCTCCCTTTCTACTTAAAATAGTTTTTTGAAATTCAACCATTCCTCTACATCTACACGCCCTTGAACCGCTAACAATCGATATAGATAACGATAAGGCTCTCGGCACAATTCTAAAGAAGGAAGTTCCATCACACGCTTATACCCTCGTTTAAATTCCGTTACCGCCTCTTCATCCAAAAGATACTCAATTCCAATGAAGTCAAATTCTCGTGGAGCGATAACATAGGCTTCTGTATCAACTAACCCTGTGATAATCGAACCGTTGGATAAAAACTGAGTCGGATCCATATCAACAAGAACAAACGTGGAAGATTTTGGGGTTTGTAGCTTTTTCACCTTTTCTATCATCTCTGGTAGTTTTTGTTTCAATTTATCGTTATGGAAATGGAATTTCTCCACAATCTCAGTCATTCCATGAATCAAATGCTCATGAAACTGTTCAAGGTTCACTTTAAATGTTCCTTTCGCATTCCCAACATAATCACACTGAACTTGATGAATGCGCGCTAACCCTTCACCTAAACTTTGCAATAATGAAGATGGTTGACCAATGAAACTAGTAATCATACTTCCATCTAGCTTTTCAACAGCGATATATTGTCTTTCGATTTCCCACTTATGAACAACTTTTGGAATTGGTATAGAACTAATTTCTCTCAAGCGATTGTTCACAAATTGTAAGTTGTGTACTTCCCTTGGATCAATACCAAAAAGGCGTTTACATCCCCACCAAAAGTCATTATGAGGCTCTTCTTTCATTCGCGATGACCGAACGATGACCTCTTCCTTGTCTGTTTTAACCAACCATACATCACTAGCATGATTGTCATACCCTGGGCTTAATTCAACCACTTCTCTCACCGTGTCATGGAAAAAAGGTTGTAAATTCATAAAAAAAAATGGCACTCCTTAAAGCGATTTCCTCAATCTTTACCATTTCAACACGGATATGAAAAACCCTTCCATCCTCTACCAAAAAATGATGTATACTGAACGAAAGGAGAGGTGGACTAACATGGCTAAAAAGAATTCATTCATTCTTATCATCTCAATCGTTTTTGTTTTAATTATCAATTGGCTCTCGACAATTCCAACTTTTTTTAAAGTTTTACTTTCTACGGTGTCAATCGCTTTTTTATTTCCAAACGTTAGAGAATTGGTATTAAAAGAACGTTTCAGAAAGTTAAAAGTCGCTTTCTATACAGCTGTTACTTACACCTTTGGAACTGTTATATATTCGATGTTTGAATACAACTCTAATGTTCTTGCCTTTGTTATTCCACTGTTCTTTTTTACTGTTATCGGTGTTTACACCTATGGCTTACTCGCTTCGGTTTTCGCCGAGTTTATCTCTATAAGATTTCCGAAAGTTCGCTTTTGGCTTTCTGGATTGATTCACATTGGACTTGGAATGTTAACTTCATTTCTTCCTGCGGTTATTTGTTCTGCACTCTTCTTCCTGTACGATGAATTGACGCGAAGAAAGTATGTAGAGGCCATCTAACTAAACATTAAACCCTGAATAAAACTGGATGCACCAGTATATTCAGGGCTTTTTTATTAATAGTGGTTGCCGTTTTTATCTACATAAATCGATTTAATGATCGTGCGTTCATATGGCTGACCAGATACATCTTCACCTTCTAAATCAATCGTAACATTGTATATACCTTCTCCTTGAATCTCTGGAAGATGAATTTCATCCGTTGCTTTTAATTCTTTTCGAGCGATTTTTTGCGCTGGTTTTGTCTCTGACAAGGCCTCAACGTTTACTTTCATTTTCAGTTTGTTTTTCTTCACGTTTTTACTTGGTACTTCCACTTTCCACTTGTCTTTATGGTTGGATTTCTTCAATTTTACTTTTTCTTGTTTCTTTGTCTCATAGTTAACCGTTAGTAAGAAGGCATTTTCTTTCGCTGATGTTGAATGAATGGTCCATTTGCCAGGTTTCGGATTATTTAATTGAATGACATTGTGCCAAGCCCCTTTAAAGAATTGATTGTCTCGGAAGCTTTTGACTTGTACGATTTGCTTTTTGTTTTGTGCATCGATTACTTCAATCTGGTTAACAGGCTCAGCACTCATCCAGTCAATGGAGAGACGATCGACATCTTTTTCAACCGAAAATGTTTCCGTAGCCGCGCCAAGTACATACTCTCCACCACGAACGACCATATCGCTTTCTGTTTCAGCTCCACCCGTTAAGGAAGCGCTTACAAATGATTGGGCAGAACTTGTTTGATTTAGAGTTAAATACGGCTGAAACCATTGAAATGTTTCCGATCCTGACTTGATTGAGGAGTGATTCCAAGAAGAATCAACGCGTACCATCGTACCGTTCGGTAAATACGCATGACTCACGACAACCGCGCCGTCATTACTTCCGTAGGATGATAAATATAATCCACCCCAATATAACGAGGAGCCAAAGCTACCCCAATCCTTCCCTGCAAACGTATAGTACTTGTTTTTATTCACATTCGCATGCTCATCTGTCACCGAACGAAAATAACTCATATAACCCGTTTGCAAAGAATACGTCGCATCACTCTTTTGCCCAAGAATATCGGATAACCAACTTGCCCAACTACTATACGCTAAGTCGGCTAACTGCGACCCTTTATGCGGACTTCCTAGCGTAATCACATTGGATACATAAGGATGAGCATTGTAGTGAACGAGCGCTGATTGCGTATCAATTCCACCTTTACTATGCGTAACTAGAACTAATTTTCTACCGAAGTATTGATAAATCTCCTCAATCTTCTCCGCTAACAAACTCCCGTTGTCCCACATATTTCTTGTTCCGTATAAATCGATAAATGCCGTCTGATACCCATTGTTGTAAGCTATTTGATACATATCATTGTCTTCATACCAAGTTTTGGCCGAACTATTTAACCCGTGAACAAAAAGCAAAACCGGCAAATCCGTACCACCACCCGGAGGTGTATCCCCTATGTACCACGTACCCGGTTGCCCTTCTTCCCCCTTCTTAATCAAACTCCCTGCATAACTCGGTGAACCCACAAACGCCAAACATAAGAAAACAACCAACAACAAAAACCCAATCCTCTTACCGCACTGCCTCAACCTTTTACACCCCTTTGTGATCAAGATATCCCTAAAAGGATTCCACAAAGATTATATTACGATTAGAAAAATATAACATTAAAAATATTCAGAATATTACATTTGGATTATCACTTTTTTTAGGTAGTGGGGCGGAAGGACTAGGGGGGATTATTTGTAAAATATTACAGTGCCTATCCTCTAAGTTTAAAACTAATGTAAGATAGGCACCATGCAAGTAAATACACCTGCAAGAATTGTTGCTTATATATCGAAAAGTCACTTAGAATAATTTGTATAGACAATAAATTAAACCTGAATTTCATAAAATATTTTTGAAATGAAGGATTTAAAATTTATTTTTGCTGTTGAATCATTTGGTGCCAATGGAATTGCCCCAATCCCAGGTATAACACTTTCACTTTCCTGATAAATACAAAATTCATTCCCCGGATAGAGGACATATGCACCTAGAGTATTATTTATTCCATCCTTATAGGCATGCATTTTAATTATGTCTTCTTTTTTACTTGAATTAGATTCTAAATCCATATTATTTAAGTTAGCTATTTTATACTTTGCATCAAAATGGATAAAATGTTTAACCTCACTACTCTCTTTTTTTGAAAATTGAAGTGTGAGGTCAGGTCTGAATCTCAGTGAATAAGACTTTAAATCTTTTGTGTTCCTGCTAAATTCTTTATTATAGAAGAGTGTAACTATAGTGTCATCATATTTAAAAGCTAACCCACAAGACGAGCCTTTTCTTAAATTAAAATTAAATATATTATTATTGCTAAATAAGTTGTAAGTCTTTATTTCAGAACCTAGTAAATCCCTTAGAATATTTCGTAGAACAAAAAAACACCAAATTTCATATAACTCGTAAACAGGCTTTACATAAACATCTTTTGTGACTGCCATTAAAGGATTCCAGTTTAATTTCAGCCCACTTTGAATTCGTGAATCAAGCATTAGTATTTCTTGGTATCCCAATCTATTTTGTAATACTTGGGAATTAGAGGGGAAATACTCCATTTTTCCAATCCCCCTAAATTCGACTAGACCAAGAAAACCTTCTAAGATATCTAGCCATTTCCTAATCTCAATTTCATATAACAAATAAATTTTCTGTGTATTCCCCATATTTATTTTCTGCTTTAATTTCTTGTATAACTTTTGAATAATATGGTGTAATTCTTCAATAAAGTTTTTAACATACCTATTTTCAGGTGTGTCATTGGTTTCATTTTTTTCCGTTGTAATTATTCTTTCTGGAGTAAAACCATTTAATTTTTTACAAAGTATCCCCCCTGGATTTAAATCTAGTTGGTAAATCCTTTGAGCCATTAAATCTGTGTCTGGTAATTTACCAATCCCAATATGTTCACACATCTCTCTAGTATAGAGTTTATTGTGAAAATTGATAAGTACGTTTTCAATGGCTTCAGGTAGCTCCTTCATAATACTTCTTAGCTGAATTATTTGAGTAAATTCTTCAAATTGAAAATTTTCATTTGAAGTATTTATTCTTGTTAATCCACCAAATTGCATCAGTAAATTACTGGACTCCTCTGCAATCTCATTTAAAAAATATGTATAATCTCTCTCATAATCTATTTTTCTCGCTGCAATCTCACATAGAAAGACTTCTGTTACTCCAAGAGATAAATCTAAAGTACCCACAAAATTCTTAGTTCTCAGTTCACCAATAACTTCTACGAATTCCTCTCCTTGTATATCTATTTCACGCCAATAATCTATAGGTAGGTATTTAATATAATTACTTGCATAACTATTTATGAAGGGGCCTGATTGCTTTCCTACTTCCTTTTTTGGAATCGTTACCGTCACTATATAAGTCTCTTCTTCTCTTAATTTTATAGGATGAAACAAACTAGATGAGTTTTTATTGTATGACATTAGTGGAACAACTTCCCTTTGAGGATTAGATTCCAGTAAGGCATTGATATTATAGCAGATATTTTTATTTTCGAATTCAATCTCGAGTCCACCATTCCCACTTTTTCTTTGTATCTTTAAACTCAGTTTGGAATTTGGCCAACTGACTTTAATTTGATTTAAAGAAAGCATAACTCATTCACCTAACTAATAAATGATGTATACCCTATACTATTAAGCTTGGATCTCATCTTCTGTAATTTAGCTATACTCTTTGGAAAATCTAATTTGTTTCTAATTATATCTCTTTCAATATTAGCAGGATACCCTGTTGATTCTTCTTTAACTTTTATATTTACATGTGGACTTTCAAACTCTTCTTTATTCAAAAATTTTATTAATAAATCTAATACATCATCTATTTGTCTCCTATTTCCGTGAAGTTTTGGAAGTATTTTCTGCAGTAATATATTATCCAAATACTCAAACCATCTTTCACATGAGTTATTGTATAAAATAGAAAAATATAGATATTCTATAGTTTCCTTTAAGATTCTGTACCCGAAATCGAAATTAGAGATTTTTAGAATATTATAAACCCCAGAAAGAAGTTGTTCGATTTGTTTTTTAGCTTCATTATAAGTGAGTTCATCTTGCCAAACACTCTTTAAATTAGAAAGAGGATTAATCCCATGTTGCTCTTGTTTTCTATAAATTATTGAGAATTTGAATTGATTAAGCACTGTCCCTACATCAGGTAATGTATATTTCTGTCTGGATTGTTCTCTAAAAAACTTCAAAGGGTGTATTGTTTCTAGTTCAATGATATGAGCTCTATCTAAAACCTTTGGTGAGAACATATAAGTTGTCTCATCAACATTGACGGTCCCAACAATAAAAAGATTAGGGGGCAAAGAAATATAATCGTTATTTTCTAACAATATCTCTGCACTCTCTAGCACTTTGGGATTAACTAAACTATTTTCTCTTAGGGTATCTACTATAACTGGTAAATGATTTTTATCTATTAAAGTAATGCCTTTATCGACTGAAGTACTTCTGTTTGCCTCCATAGCAGAAAGAAACTTGCTAAAATACCTTTCTACATGAGACAAATTCATTTCATCTAATATTACGAAATGTGGTAGATAATGATTATCTGGGTGCAATGCCATTAATATCAACTCCACCATAGGAGTAATCTGATATACTGTTTTTCCATCTTGACCAAATGGATTTACGAATCCAAGCAAGTTTCGTGAATCAGTCCAGTCTGCACCAACGGGTACCAAAACATGTCTTTTTTCCCTTGGGAAACTTACATTTCCTAAACGAATTTTTGTTAATCCACTTTTTACAAATTCCCAAAATTCATCATCCTCACATTTTACATGTACGTTCATTTCAATTCTAACTTTGAAAAACTTGTCACCAACCTTTGCTTCAAACTCATTTGAGTCAACACATAGATTTCGAATTTCTTCCTCACTTTTATGCAATATTAACCCCTTTTCATTGATCTCTATAGCAAAACATGAGTCATCATGATTTTCCCTACCCTCTAGATACTCAGCCAAATTTAGTGCAAGTCTTGTTTTTCCTGTTCCTGAATTACCAGTAAGTATTACAAAGGGTTTAGCTAATAAAGAGATAATAAAATTTTCGAAGACTACATTATCCATTTTTTGAGATATCTCCTTGTCTATAGATTCGAATTAAAGGATTAGGGTTGCTTAACATGTCTACAAAGTCTTCATGTTTCATTTCTTTAAAATCTTCAGCAGATTTTTTATAAATGTTACAATGTTCAATTAAATCATTAATATCACATCTATTTGTTAACCTATACCTATCTCTTACTTCTGTAGATTCAATTATCTCAGCATCAACCATTCTATGAAGAAATATGTTAGCAATTTGCTTCTGATTATCAGCCGTTTTAGCTGATAAATTAAATTCCGGAATACTAATTATATTATCTTTAGTGATTGTACCACCATTTTCTTTCATTACTATAAGAACTTGATAAAGTGGATGTACCACTTGTCCACATATTAACTGATTAAAGTTTAGTAGGTAGTTGAGCATATATTCACTAGCAAGTAACTTACTATTTAAAAAATCCTTAGCAAGGTTAGATAGCTCGTAAGCCTCTCCTACCTTTCTTTTGAATACGCCAAGCTCTCTCCCTAATGTATATGCACTTGACCACTGCTTTTCTCTGCCTCTATACTTCCCCTTTCCCCCTTCAACATACAAATCTAACATTTCTCCAAATCCAACCACCATTTCTTCATGAGTTTTGTAGAGATACGCTGTCTGGGTATATGCTCTTATTAGTTCTTTAAAGCTCTTTTTTCTCCATATATCAAAATATAAACTCTCGTTATTTCTCATTAATTGCCCCCCATTTTCATTTCCTACCAATTATGTTAACAAATTCTCTAAAAAAAGACGACCACATTTGGTCGCCGACTTTATTTTTCACTATAAGTTTTACCTACTTCAAGTAAATATTCATCATAGCCATTTGCAAGTACTTTATATATAGCAAGTGCAAGCTTTTCAGAAAATTTTGGGGGAACAGCATTTCCAATCATCTTATAGTTATCACTAGTACTGCTGATAAATTCATAATCATCATCGAATGTTTGAAGTCGTGCTGCTTCTCTAACAGTTATTGAGCGTGCTTGTCTAGAGTCTGGATGTATGTGTCGAAGTCCATCCTTATATAAATGTGCAGGTATAGTGTTACTTTGTTCATTCCATCGTAAGACATAGTATTTGTGGACATTAGATGTTTTCCCTGTTTTTTCTGTATACAGTCTTTTTAAGGCTTCTGTAGAGATATAATTAAAAGTTCTTTGCTCAATATCCTCTGTTAAAAGTTTAAAAATTCCTATATCTCTTTGACTATGGTACCTTGGTTCGTGGTTTGGAATTTTAAATTCACAGGGGGTATGTGAGTACTTCCTTCCATTCTGCTTATACTCCTCATCTACAGGCAATAAAGGTGGAAGATCTCCAATTGCATCTTTTACAGTGCTTTTTTTATCTTCTTTATACATCGGTAATACTCGATGATAAAAATCGAAGAGAACTTTCTCTGGATATTTAAACAAAGATTTTCGTAGAGCTAATATAATAACCCGATTTCGCTTTTGTGGAATACCGAACTCCGTAAAGTCTATTAGTGCATGTTCTTTCAAATCGTTAACAATTATATACCCTGCTTCTTCAAACTCTTTTCTAATTAATTTAGTTACTGGAATTCCACCGGGTTTAGCACTCAGCATTCCTTGAACATTCTCGAAAACAAAGGCTTTAGGACGATACTTTTTAACAACCTTTATAAAACTTTCAAACAAGTAGTTTCGATAATCATCTTTCATGCCATTCTCATCTCTAATACGTCCAGCTAGAGAATATGCTTGACATGGCGGCCCACCAATAATCAAATCGACTTTTTTATCTCCTATAAGTTTGTCTAATCCCTGATTTGATCCATATATCTTATCATCACTCCAGCCCGAGAATAATTCATTAGTTCTCTGAATATCAAATACTAAGACACGTGCCCTAGCATCAGCTATTCCCCATTTCGTTTCTAAACGATTAATCAAATTAGTCGCTGGTGCTTTTTCCCATTCAACTGCTGCTAACAAATTATACATTCCAGTTTTTTTAAATCCATCTGAAAGTCCGCCACAGCCGGCAAAAAGATCTATCACATTGTACTTCGTCATATAATCACACTTCTTGCTCTATCTTTAAATAAGATTTCAATTTTTTTGCAATATGGTACCCCAATAATGGCGGGACTGCATTTCCCACTTGACGATATTGTTGTGTCTTTGTTCCAAAGAACACAAAATCATCTGTAAAAGTTTGTAATCGTGCGTTTTCTCGTACAGTAGGAACCCTATTATATTTATAGTGGAAATGATTTCTGTGTCCAGTATCAATTGTCTTGGAAGGTTTTTGGCTATGATATCTTGTCCAAGCTTCATTAAATTTTCTACTTTCCCCAACTCCAGGAGGTAAATCTTTATGGTTCCCCCCCTCTGGTACCATAGAAATTACATTCTTAACATGATCAGTATGCTTAGTTCCTACATGATTATAAAGAATAGAAGTTTTTTCTCTCATCCGTTTTTGATAATCAGTAAAGGGCCTATTTTTATATTCATCAATTTCATCACCAAGATTATCACCATCTCTGTCATGCAAATCACTAATAGCATCTCCACATGTAATATATTCGTGGGGAAAATGAGTTGGTTCTGGAAATACAAAAGTCTTTTCACCTTTAACACCAACAAAAAATATTCGTTTACGAATTTGAGGTACCCCATAATCAGGTGCGTATAATATTTGGTAATTAACCTTATAGCCTAAGTTCGAAAAGCTTTCGATAATTTGATCCTTCACCTTCCCTTTATACAATGTTGCAAGACCAGGAACATTCTCAAGTACAAAAGCTTGTGGCCTAAACACTTTTGCAGCTTCTACCATTGATTTAAATAGTGTATTCCTCTTATCATCAGCATTCCTTGGTCCAGTTAACGAAAAACCTTGACATGGCGGTCCTCCGACTATTAAGTCAACCGTCTTATTCCCAATAATTTTTTTCATCTCGAGAATTGTAGTCGGGTCAAATAAGTCTGCTTGTAAGACTTCTGCTTGTCCATGGTTTTCTTTAAATGTTTTTAGAGCTATTGCCTCATTATCAACTCCGAGCAAAATCTCATAGCCCGCATCCATAAAACCTCTTGATAGCCCTCCACATCCTGAAAACATATCAATAACAGTAGGTTTTCGCACTGACATTAATTTTCACTCCTAAAATTCCATTATCTACGAATAACAACAGAACATACATTCTTAAAAATCACATATGTCTTATTATAAGGAATAAAACAATTTACTTAAAGGAATTTCTACTAAGTTCATCAAAATTCGTTTCAGATATTATTTCATAGGATAAATCTAAAATTTTATTAAACTTCAGTTTTTAAATAATAATTAATTCTAAAGAAATAGAGGGATAAAAAATGTGAATTTCCTACCATAGACCTTCCTTCTCTTTTAACAAGCTCCAGTTAACTTTTATAAAAAAGGCTAAAAAAGCAATCATCTATTTGCAAAAACTGAAGGTTAATCCTTATTTTTTTTCATCTGCACAACACACTCCACATGTGCCGTATGCGGAAACATATCGACAGGTTGAATATATTCCACCTTATATTGATCGGCTAAATATTGAATGTTTTTTGCCAATGTGGATGGATTACATGAAACGTAGACAAAGCGTTTCGGTTTCACTTTTTGGATTGTTTTTAAGAAGGCTTCGTCACAGCCTGTGCGCGGTGGGTCGACGACGACGACGTCTGGGCGCCAGCCTTCTTTCACCCATTTCGGCATCCATTTTTCAGCTTTTCCTGTTACGTAGGTAGCGTTTTGAATGCCGTGCTTTTGAGCATTTTCGTTTGCATTAATGATGGATTCTTCGATGACGTCCATACCGCGAATTTCTTTTGCTCCGTCTGCAAGCCATAGTCCAATCGTTCCGACGCCACAGTATGCATCGACGATTTTTTCATTTCCGGTTAGTTGGGCCGCTTTTTTTACTTCGTCATAGAGCTTGACGGTTTGAGTTGGATTTAATTGAAAGAATGCACGGGCAGAAAGTTCGAATGATAAGTCACCGAGCGTTTCTTGAATGGCTTCTTCCCCATGTAGGTGAAATGTTTCGTCCCCGAAAATGAGCGATGTTTTTTGGCCGTTCACGTTTTGCATGATTGATTTGACTTCTGGCGCACGTTTAATGATTTCTTCAGCTAATAATTTTTGACGCGGCAATTCTTTTTTCGATGTGATGAGGACAACTTGGACTTGTCCAGATTGTACACCTGCTCGTACAACGATGGTTCTGACAAGACCTGTCCGTTTTCGTTCATCATAAATTGGAATGTTAAAGTCCGTTAAGACGTTTTTTACAATTCGTGTGACTTTGTCTGTTAACGGATGTTGGACCATACATGATTGAATAGATACGAGACGGTGAGAATCGACCCCGTATAGTCCTGCGAGTACTTTTCCTTTCACCGCTTTCAACTGGAACTGACTTTTGTTTCGGTATTGCCACGGGTCTTCCATTCCAATGGTCGGACGAATATCAAGTTTTTCAACATTAAGTTTGGTATGTCGCTCAAGCGCCTGAATGACAATATCTCGCTTTTGGTTTAGCTGTTCGCTATAGTCTAAATGCTGTAGCTGACATCCTCCGCACTCACCATAATGTGGACAAGGTGCTTTTACGCGGTGAGGTGATTTTTTTCGAAAGCGACGGATCTTTGCTTCGGCAAACTTTTGCTGGACGTTTGTCGCTTCTACAACGACTTCTTCACCTGGTAATGCACCAGGAACGAAGACGACTTGCTTTTTAAAATAACCAACCCCTTCTCCATTAATCCCAAGACGTTTTATCGTTAAAGGAAATTGTTGGCCTTTTTGAATCGTTACGACTTTCTTCATGTTGTTTCTCTCCGTTTCTTTTCAATGCTTCTCCATAAATATAAAGAAGCGTAGCTCTGATAAGGCGACCACTCTTTGCTGTATTGCACCATTTCTTCCTTCGATGGCTTTTTTTCTAAATCAAAGTATCTTTTGATCGCGTTTTGCAAGCCAATGTCCGCAACAGGGAAAAGGTTTGGTCGTCCTAATCCGAACATTAAAACATTTTGTACCGTCCAAGGTCCGATTCCTCGAACCTTTACTAACGTTTTCATCACTTCATCATCACTCATATTCGGTAGCTCGTCAAGTGGAAGCTCCCCGCTAGCGATGAGTCGAGACGTGTCAATGACGTATTCGGCTTTTCGTTGGCTAAACTTCATCTTTCGTAAGTCCTCATACGATAACTTGGCCACATCTTTTGGTCTTGGATAAAACCATACCCCATCGATTTCAAATCCAAAGGTCTGTGCAAACGACGAGCTAAGCTGAAATGCGAACGATAAGTTTAATTGTTGGTGAATAATGCATTTCATTAAACAGTCGTAAAGGTGGAAATCAAGCATAAAGGGCGTACCTGCCTGTTGTTGAAAAAGCGCTGCTAAGTTCGTTTGTTTAAAATGGTCATATACTTCTTGTAACGAATGGTTCCATTGAAAAATACGTTCTAATTCTATAAGTGCACGGGATTGCTGTGATTCATTCTGTCCGCTCACTACAAATCGAGGAGCTTCCGTTGTTCCAATCGCTTGAACTGTAGCAACAAACGGATTTCCCTCTTCATCATAAAGAGGTACCTGCATCATTCGGTTATTCACATCCACTTTATGTAACGGATCTAAAGAGGACCGATCTAGTAATTCATCAAAATCATAAGGAGGATTCACCTCAATTATTTTTTTCCACATGTTCATCCCACCCTTCACCATTTCTACCGTAACTATAAAAAAACCTTTGACTAAAGTCAAAGGAGTTCATGATCATTCCTACATTCTTCGCTCATTTCTCTCTGTCATTTGTGCCCGGTTTCAGTTATACCAACTAAAGCGAAAATAAATACGGATGCATCAATTCTTTGTCGACCATAAAATCATCTAAGCTTTTAAAACGATAGCCTTCCTTCTTTAAATCTTGGATAGCTTTTTCTAGCGCATCGGCGTTATCTTTTGAAACGGTGTGAAGCAAAAGAATGGATCCAGGATGAATCTGCTTCATCATGTTGTTATAAGAGTACTCCCACCCTTTTTGTTGATCAATTTTCCAATCGACAAAAGCTAAAGACCAGAACATTGTTTGATACCCATATTTTTTAGACAATGCGAGCGTTCGTTCACTAAAGATCCCGCGCGGTGGCCGTAAATAAACCGTTCCCTTTTGCCCTGTCAGTTCCTCCACCTTTTCGCTAACGGAATCGAGCTCTTGTTTCAGCTTTTCATCACTTACCTTCGTTAAATCAGGGTGACTCCACGAATGATTTCCGACAAAATGACCTTCCTTCACCATTCGCTTCACCAATTCCGGCTCACTTTCTAAATAATGCCCTGTTACAAAAAACGTCGCCTGGACGTTTTCTTTTTTTAAGACATCTAACACTTTTTTCGTATAACCATTTTCATAACCGTTATCAAACGTTAAATACACATCTTTTTTGCTTGTATCACCTAAGTAATAGGCTCCGTATTCATTCGCGATCGCATCTAACGTTCCAGCAAATGGTGGTTCATGATTTGTGCTTTTTTTAAACCCCCAATGAATCGGTTCATTTGAATAGGCAAAACTCGTGGTCGTTAGCATGAAAAAGAGAGCTAAAAAGCTTACAACGCTGACAATTCGTTTCAAAAACAGTTCCTCCTATCAGACACTTTTTAATTAGTGTCTGAACGACTGAATCGGTTCATACTGGTAATGATTACAAGAACTTTTTTAATCTTCGTGATAAAATATTCTTGTAATTTTTTACAGGGAGGAATCACTTTGTATCACCCGAAATGGAGTAATGCAAAAAAACATTTACAGAGCTTTATTTGCGATGCTTTAAGAAATCGTGTCGATTTTCATATTATAAATTATCGAAGAGCGCATGACCAATTAGGAAGAGCGGTCATTACTGTGGATAAAAAGGAAGTTTTGAATATGTGTACACTAAAAGCAGAAGCACAGGAGTATCGAAAAACATGGGAGATAAAACGCAAGCTTAACTTTTATGACTTCAACGACATAGCACAAAACCGTGCCATTTGGGAACAAGCTCATAACTTAACCAAATTAGAAGACATTTACGCTCAATATGATTTTTTTACATCTCTTGAACATTATTTCCGAAATTCCATTGAAACTTCTCTTTACTCTTCAGACCGACTCGTTAAGATTTTAGCATTAATGGATCGGAGAGTCGGGAAACGATCTTTACGAAAGTTAAAGGAAAATATGAAAACGGAACCAGTACTAATACAATATCTTTTCCAACTACGTTGTGAAGCAGAAGGTATTCCTTTACAGGATTGATAGATAAAAAAGCCGGCACGAAGCCGACTTTTTTCGTTTATTTAAATACCGGTTCTTTAAATTGTGCAAGTTTTTCTAAGGAAGACTTGTCCACGTCTTCATGCAAGCTGTTTCCATGGGAGTCCATCGTAACAACAGCTGTAAAGTTTTCAACACGTAAATGCCACATCGCTTCAGGGATTCCAAATTGCATAAGGTCTACACCTTCAACACCCTTAATGCACTCTGCATAATATTGTGCCGCTCCACCAATTGCGTTTAAATAAACGCCTCCATGCTCTTTTAATGCTTGTAACGTCTTTGGTCCCATTCCGCCTTTACCCATCACTGCGCGGACGCCGAACTTCTTCATAATGTCACCTTGGTAAGGCTCCTCACGAATACTTGTCGTTGGTCCCGCTGCTTTTACTTCCCAGTTGCCTTCTTCGTCTTTCAGCATAACTGGTCCACAATGGTAAATAATTTGACCATTCAAGTCAACAGGCGCGTCATGATCCATTAAGTATTTATGAATGGCATCGCGTCCTGTGTAAATCATTCCGCTAATTTGAACGACATCGCCAACTTTAAGCTCCCGAATTTGCTCTTCTGTAATCGGTGCTTGAAGCTGTACGACGCGATTTTCTGATTCAGAAGTTGCAGCTGCTTCTTCTTTAGCGTTTGATAAATCTACATCTTCTCCATCTTGATAGAGCCATTCAGTAATTTCACCTGTCTCTGGATTAATGTGAACACCTAAACGACGGAATGCCCAACAGTTGTAGGCAACAGATACAAAGAAGCTTGCTGGGATACGGTGCATTGCGCCAATTTTACATCCTAATAGCGTCGTTTCGCCACCAAATCCCATCGTTCCAATGCCAAGCTTATTCGCGTTTTCCATTACATATTCTTCAAGCTTTTGTAAGTCTTCATTCGGATTCACGTCATCGACGCGGCGGAAAAGTTGCTCTTTCGCTAAATCGTAGCCAGAAGAGCGGTCTCCCCCGATTCCAACACCGATAAATCCTGCCGAACAACCTTGTCCTTGTGCTTGATAGACCGAGTGCATAATACATTTGCGAATTCCATCTAAATCGCGTCCTGCACGTCCAAGGCCTTCTAATTCACATGGAAGGCTATATTGAATGTTTTTATTTTCACAGCCGCCTCCTTTTAAAATAAGGCGAACATCCATGTAGTCTTTTTCCCATTGTTCAAACTTAATAACTGGTAAGCCAATTCCTAAGTTATCTCCAGAGTTATCCCCCGTTAGAGAATCGACTGAGTTCGGACGAAGCTTTCCGTCTTTTGTCGCTTTTACAATCGCTTCTTTAATAACTTCCTTTACTTTCAGTTGATTCACACCAACTGGAACTTTAATTTTAAACGTTGGTAAGCCTGTATCCTGACAGATAGGTGACACGTTGTCATCCGCCATTTTAATGTTATCGGAAATGGTTGCTAACGACATAGCCGATCTCGTTCCGGCATTTTCATTTTCTTTCGCTTTTTTGATCGCGCGACGAACGTCTTTCGGTAAGTTCGTGGACGTTTCAACGATTAATTGGTACATACTTTCAAAAAGCTTCTCCATCCCGCTCTCCCCTTCTATCAATAAAAATTCTGCCTTTTTCAAAATTTATTATACTCCTTCTAAAACCGCATTAAAAGGAATTTGTAAAAGCTTACAAATGGTGTCTTACTCCTCATGAATTTTAGCACAATCGCGAAAGAGGTATTTTAGCTCCAACGATGTCAGAAAGTAATGGTAGAAACGTAAAAATCCCAGACCAGTAATTTCCACCAAACCATTTTCATGCTACAATAAACCTATCATTTAAGATTTTGGTGGGATTGAGATGAAAAACGGATTTTTATACACATTTTACCTAGTCATCATCGGAATTGTTTCTTTTATAACCGGTGAAATTGTTACCTTCGTCATGCTTGGTCTTATATTAGTTAGCCTACAAAATATCCATTCAACGCTAAAGGAGCTTGTAGAAACGCAAAAACAAAATAGGCAGGACTAAAACCCCCTTTGGTCACATCAAAAAGGGGGCATTTAAATCCGCTCCGATATCTATTCAACTGAAACATTTCTTTTTGTTAACGTGTCTTAGCCGTAGGAGGGGCTTACATGAAACGATTTCTCGTGTTTTTCGGTAGCTTCATCGTCATCTTTTCACTCTTTCAAGTCCTTTCAGGGATGTTTTTAACGACGGTTTATACACCTGACATTTCAAAAGCTTGGGATTCAGCAAGCCACTTATCAAATGAAGTCGTTATTGGCGGGAATCCAGTATGGCCTACATTCTTTATTGCTCTATTCTCCGCAGTTTGCGCCTATTTCCTGTCAAAGGCCATAAAAAAATTTGGCAACGACTAAGAGAAATTAACGAAATAAGAAACATACATGATTTTACACTCACACCCCGGACATGAAAATTTATTCTCCCCCGGGTTTTTTCTTTCTACCATCTACCTATCATGATCGATCATTCAGCTCATAAGTAATTTTTATTTTCTCAGAAAAGCGCAAAGTGCAAGTCCTTAGGCGAAGAGCACTGGAGGACCTGCGAGGAGGCTCCCGTCGCCACAGCAGGACCGAAGCGACCCGAGCTGATGGCGCTTGGAGCTAGACACCAAAAAAACGGTAAAGAGAATACTTTAACACTTTATTGAACTTAAACTTTCCGCAACAATGAAAAAAGAGGCATCTCAAAGGGTTTCTGCTTTGAGATGCCTCTTTCTTAATTCTCCCAATCTTTTTTGAAACGCTCGTATTTTCCTTCTAAGTCATCGAGCATAGCGATTAAACGGTCAATATCATCAACGTCTGCTGTTTCAGGTTCAATAGCATCAAGAACCTCTAAAAACATATTGAGACGACTTCTTAAATATTGGATTTGATCTTCCTTTTTCGTAGCTGCTTTGCCCACTTTATGTGCTCCTTTCATCGGTCGTGCACTCATTCTCCTTTCCATCGTAACGAATTCGCCGAAATTTTACAACATTCCTTTTCTACTTACATTCTTTTCGTAACATGTTAGAATAGAGTGAGATTCAGGCAGTGGAGCATCCTTATTGGAGGCTTGCTGCCTGTTTTCTAGTCCTTTTCGTTGCAATGTTCTCATTAATCGAGGTATAACATACATTGTTGTTAGCCATTTGTAGTAAAGGAGACGTGTAAAAAATGGTAGTCGAGAAGCAATTAGCTCCCATTACGCCATCTTATGATCCATGGGAAGCTTATTTAGATATGAAGGAATACGGAAAATTAACGTTAACAAACGTTGAGTTTACGACGACAACGATTTGTAATATGCGCTGTGAGCATTGTGCTGTTGGCTATACCCTTCAACCGAAGGATCCGAACGCATTACCGCTCGACCTAATCTTAAAGCGATTAGACGAAATTCCAACGCTTCGCTCATTAAGTATTACAGGCGGAGAACCGATGCTCTCGCTTAAATCGGTGGAAAATTACGTTGTACCTATCTTGAAATATGCGCGTGAACGCGGAGTACGGACCCAAATCAATTCGAACTTAACGCTCGATTTAAAGCGATATGAAAAAATTATTCCTTACTTAGATGTTTTACACATATCGCATAACTGGGGAACATTGGATGATTTCGTAGAAGGTGGTTTCGCCATGATGGACCGTAAACCGACATACGAACAACGCGCCAAATTATTTGATCGTATGATTGAGAACAGCCGCGCTCTCGTAGCAGCAGGTGTGACGGTTTCAGCTGAAACAATGTTAAATAAACGAACACTTCCTCATATGGAAAAGATTCATAAGCAAATTGTGGAAGAAATGAAGTGTCAACGTCATGAAGTGCATCCGATGTACCCAAGCGATTTTGCGAGCACTCTCGAAACACTTTCATTAGAAGAAATTCGCCAAGCCATCCACCATTTGTTAGATATACGTGATGAGTCAGTCTGGATGCTCTTCGGAACATTGCCGTTTTATGCGTGTAGCTCAAAAGAAGAAGACCTCCAATTAATAGAACGTCTTCGCAATAGTAAAAACGTGACAGTGCGAAACGATCCAGATGGTCGCTCTCGCTTAAATGTAAATATCTTTACTGGTGACGTCATCGTAACAGACTTCGGTGATACTCCGCCGTTAGGAAACATTCAACAGGACCGTTTACAAGATGTATACGAGAAATGGAATCAATCAACCTTAGCAAAAGAATTAAATTGTCACTGTCCAAATGTACAATGTCTTGGACCAAATATTTTAGTGAAAAATAGTTATTATGAAGATGTCGATTTTCAAAATCGCAAAGCATCTGTTTCTTTTTAGTGGGTGAGAACAATGGATAGTCTGGAACAATTGCTAAAAGACCCCTTTGTCCAAATTACATTAGCTGGACTTGCCTTATTTATCGCCGTTCAAGTTGTAAATAAACTTGTCCACAATTTCTTTAAGCGCACTGATTTCATTGAAGAGCGAAAAGAAAAAACGATTGAAAGCTTAATTCGTTCGATCACCAAATACGTTGCATCCATTGGATTTATTTTCTTTGCCATTTCACGCTTCGTGACTGACCTGGGCGGCATACTAGCCGGAGCTGGGATTGCAGGAATTGTGATCGGTTTTGGTGCTCAAAGTTTAATTCGCGATATTTTGGCAGGTGTCTTTTTAATTTATGAGAAGCAGCTCCATCAAGGCGATTTTGTGACCATTAACAATACCTTTAACGGAACGGTCGAAGAAATTGGTCTTCGTTCGATGAAAGTTCGCGAATGGAGCGGTAAACTACTAACGATTAGCAACGGAGAAATTAAACAAATCCATAACTACAATTTCGAAAAAATGCGCGTCATTGAACGCATTGTCGTTAGCTATAAAGAAAACCCTGCGCGCATTTTTGAATTACTTAATCACGCATGCGGCGAGATGAACAAACAGCTTGATTCACATTTAAAGAGGGATATAAACGGGACTCCCCTCGAACCATTTCAAGTGTACGGAATGACTTCTTTAAATGCTGGGTTTCACGGATATGAATACACCATTACCGGCCTAGTTGAAGACCGTTCCTATTTCGAAGCATCAAAAGAAGCACGAAAAATCATCGCACAAACGATGTATGACCATAACATCCAAATGGCTGAAGAACAGATTAAGATTACGAACGAAATGTATAATTGACGAGTTTAAAATTAGAAAAGCGCAAGGCGAAGGGCGCTTTAGGACCTGCGAGGAGGCTTCCGTCGCCATAGCAAGGATGAAACGACCCGAGCTGATGGCGCTTGGAGCTAGACACCAAAAAAAACGGTAAAGAGAATACTTTAACACTTTATTGAACTTAAACTTTCTGTAACAAAAATTAAGAGCCTAAGAATGTAACAAACCAACATTCTCAGGCTCTTTTGCTATACTCAACGCGACTTTTCGATTTAATCTCACTTTATAGCCAAAAATTTCTTAATACCTTCAACAGCATATTCGTGATCAAGCTGACCAGTTAATCCAGCTACTGTGACTGAACCGATAACACCTACTCCTTTTACACGAATTGGGAAAGATCCTCCAACTGCTTGGTACTCTTGTTTTGGCAATAGCGAATCCTCTGAATGAGATAGGTTGTTCTCTGCAAACCGCTGGTCAATGTAGTATGAACTTCTGTTATAATGATCGACGACACGCTTTTTGCGATGTAGCCAATAAACATTTTCTTCCGACGTCCCCTCCATTAAATGGGTAAAGAGAGGAATACGATTTCGCTCAATATGAACAGCAATAGAAGTACCTCTTTCTTTAGCATAATTGACTAAAATCATTCCAAGTGTCAGTGCATCTTCGTTCGTAAATTTTTCGAAGTGTAGTTGCTCCTCTAATAGTTCTAACTCTTGTAAACTCATTTATTTATCACTCCATTTATTCTTTTTTGATCTAATCGAATGTTCACATATGCTATCAAACTAGCTAAAAATGCCATTAGTGCTCCCACCCAAGCTGTATCTAAATAAGAAAGGGTGTCAACCGCTAAACTACCTAAAAAGGAACCTAATGCAATCCCAATGTTAAATGCAGAAATATTTAGAGCAGATGCTACGTTTTTAGCGGTGGGAACATATTTTTCTGCCATATTTACAACGTTTACTTGAACACCAGGAGACATCATAAAAGCAAATAGCCCCAATATCATTATTGAAAATATACTTACCACCTTTAATGGAAGCAGCCAATATTGTACTAGAAGTACAATTCCTTGTAGTAAAAAAATCCTTTTTAGAGAATTAACAGGGGCTTGATTGGCTAATTTTCCCCCAACTACATTACCAATTGCTACTGCAACACCATATAACAAAAGCAGATAAGAAATTACTTGTGGGGAAAAACCACTGATCTGCTCTAAGATTGGAGCCAAATAGGTAAAAATAGAAAAGGTAGCACCAAATCCAAAAATAGTCATGGATAAAGCCAACATAATTCTTGGATGACTCAGCAATTGTTTTATGTCCCGAATTGTCGGGGCTTTATCGTTATTAGATGATGGTTCAATAGAGAGCCATGTTGCAATTAATCCAATCAAGCCAAGAAATGCAACGGTTGCAAAAGTCATTCTCCACCCAAATTGTTGACCAATCATAGTTCCGATCGGCACCCCTGCAATTGTTGCAACAGTTAAACCTGAAAACATGATCGAAATTGCACTTCCTCGTTTCTCATTTGGTACAATGTCTGTTGCCACTATTGTAGCTACAGAAAAGAATACCCCATGAGAAATCGCTGTAATAACCCTTGAGAGCATCAAAACTTCATAGTTAGAAGCTATTGCTGCTACACCATTTCCAAGGGTAAAAACAAGTAATAATAGCAGAAGTAAATTCTTTTTTACAACTTTTCCTGTAAGTACCACTACAAGTGGTGTTCCAACCGCAAGTGCTAAAGCATACCCCGTAATTAGTTTTCCTGCCTCTACTACAGTAATATTTAAATCTACCGCAACGGTAGGTAATAACCCTACAATGACAAACTCGGTAGTCCCAATAGCAAAAGCAGCTATTGCCAGGGATAATAAAGCGAGGTAAGCTTTTTTTGTCATTCCCTTCATAGAAATTATCTCCTTTTATCAGAGAAGTTTATTTAGTTGATCGCTGCACTCTTTTAACCGTTTACTAATTTGTTTATCATTCCTTTTCAGCAATCGAGTCGAAGGACCAGCCACTGCCACAGCAGCAATTACATGCCCTTCTAATACAACGGGTACTGCAATGCAACGAAGACCTAGCTCTGTTTCTTCATCATCAACTGCATATCCTTGTTGTTGAATGTTTTTCAAATGATGTTTAAACAGATGTGGATCTACAAATGTATGGGATGTATTTTGAGTCAATGATAATCGCCCTAATAAATCATCCCGAGATTTTTCATCTAAGAAAGCAAGCATTACTTTACCAAGTGCACTTAAATGGACTGGGGATCGATCTCCAATATTTGAATGCACTCTCATCGCATGTGTTCCGTCTATAACTTGCACTGTAACAACGTCGGTACCATGTAATAAACCAACATAAACCGTTTCACCTATTTCTTCGCTTAACGCATAAAGAGGGGGTACTGAAAGCCAATTCAATTTTGGAGAAAATGGTGAAACCCCACCCAATTTATTCGTTATTCGATAAGTTTGCTGTTTTTTTTCTACATAACCCATTTCTCGAAGTGTATAAAGTAATCGGTAAGTTGTTGTTTTATTAAAAGAGAGCTTATTCATCAACTGACTCAACGTCAAATCTTCTTCCTGTAATGCTTCGAGAAGAAGGAGTCCTTTTTTCAATGTGGCCACTTCATACTCACTCATACGAGTTCCCTCCTTTTCTCATGTTTCATATCTTAAAAAATTGTTTTTGTTTAATCAAAGTTTTGTCCAGTTGTTTCAAATAGTGAAACACGGATTTATAGACTAGTTTTCCTTTCTATGGTATCCTCATTCTGTTTATAGAAAGGAGCTAACGTGATGAGTCAAACGAATCTTTGTTTTATCGGGGCAGGGTTTCATGCCACAACGAATATTTACCCTTCCGTCATTGAAGCAGGAGCTAATATCAAAGCGATTGCGACAAGAAGTATGGAGCGGTCTTCCCTTGCATTAAAACGGTTTGGGAGTGACGGCATCCCGTACGATAACTATAAAGACATGCTAGCAAATGAGGAATGTGATGGTGTTGTTGTCGTCGCGCAACCAGGCGATCATTATTCACTTGTGATGGACTGCATTCAAGCAGGAAAGAATGTGTTTGTCGAAAAGCCACTAGGCATGACAGAACAAGAGGCGCGTGAGTTAGCTGACGCAGCAGAAAAAGCTGGGGTTGTGCTTATGGTCGGATTTATGAAGCGGTTTGCCCCCGCATATGCGAAGCTAAAAGAGTTAATTACAACAAATGAGCTTGGAGAAGCTCATTCCTTTGAAGCTCGATTTGCTGTCAATAGTACGCCGTTTTGTAAAAACGACGAAGAATTCATTAAATTTGCAGCTATTCATATCGTTGACCTCGTTCGTTATTTATTTGGTGAGGTTGTTGCTGTTACGGGATTCAAAAACAGTCAGCAATCAAATATTTCGCAAAGCATCTCATTAAAATTTGAGAATGGTGTCGTTGGAAGTCTTTATTTCTCAGGGATGACTGCCTGGTCTCGAGAAAGTGAAAATGTACTTGTCACGTTTGAAAATGGATATGCATTTGCAGATGAATTGAACAAGCTTACCATTCATCACGCTCAAACATTCCCTGAAGAGCCGTGGAAATCGCTCCACGAAAAAGACTCGGTCTTTACCCCTTCTGCATCCCCAATGTCCGGTACGTTGCGAGACTTATATTTACGTGGGTTTGTAGGAGAATTGAAGCACTTCATCGAATGCTGTCAATCAGGCCAACAACCAATTTCAAATGGGCGTGACAACGTTCAAACGATGGCTTTATGCGACCGCATCCTTTCGGCATTATAAAAAACACATACATTGAAAATTTCCAATAAATATACTTGGATTCAAACGAAAAACCGCCTTGAATTACTTTTCATTCTTGGCGGTTTTATTGTTTGCTTTTTAGTTTAGTGGTGGAAAGTGAGGGACAACCTCTTCTCCCAATTCATGAATCACTTCTTCAGCCGGTCGTTGACTGTCAAAGAGCGCAAAAAATAAGTGATTCACACCAACTTCTTGATACAAGGTCAGGAGTTCTATCAAATAATTCCGTCCTAGACGATACCCTAACCGAATAGGAGTTGGCTTTTCATTAGGATCCTCCGATAAATCTAAATGCATTGGTTGAAGGAACGGCTTAAATGTTCCTGAATTATGCTGTTCTGCTAGGCTTCTCCATTGTTCAATCAACCTTCCTTGACTAAATGGATCTCGAGGATAATATATCCAGCCATCTCCATGTTGTGCAAACCAGTCCATTTCTTGTTGAGCGAAGCCGGTAATAAACGTCGGAATCTGTTTAGTTGGCTTCGGCACCAGATTCGCTCCTTGAATCTTCCCAAGAGAAGAGTCGAGTTCTGGAAATTCTCGATACATAACCGTCTGTAGATACTCATATGCTTCGGCAAAGGTTTTCCCCCTCGCTTCATGCTCTACACGTAACCCAAGAAAGTCAGCTCTACGATCACCGGAAGAAACACCAAGCAAAATGCGTTCAGGGAAGAGTTGGTCCAATGTCGCAATCTCTTTCGCCACTCGTAGCGGATGTCTAAGCGGTAAAACTACCGCTGATGTCCCCAACGCGATTTTTTCTGTATGACTCGCAATATATGTTAAGTAAATCACCATATCATAAATTTGCCCCACCGCAGGGTCACCAAAGTTCGGATCCTCTAACAACACATCTCGGAACCATAAACTTGTAAAGCCAAACCGCTCACTTAATTGCGCTAACTCGATTTGTCGCTCCATCTTCGGACGTTGAAAATGATAATTTTCAAGAGGAATATGCAGTCCTAGAGTAAGTTTTCCTTTTTCAAACATCCGCTTATAAGATAAATGACTTTCTACGTTCCTCATCCTTTAACGGACTCCTTCTCTAGCTTGCCTAACCACACTGTTAATAAAATTGCGCCCACGACCATAATAGCTCCAATCCAAGGCGTGTGAATAAGACCCATCGATTCTACAATAATGCCTCCGATGAACGATCCGATCGCAATTCCAACATTAAATGCCGCTATGTTCAAGGCGGATGCTACGTTCACTGCAGAAGGAACGTACTTCTCCGATAAATTAACGACTAACAGTTGAAGTCCTGGTACATTCATAAATGCAAACATTCCCATAAGGAAAATAACGATTAAAGCAGCAATCTTTAAAGGCGCAGCAAATGTTAAAATAAATAAAATGATCGCTTGTAATACGAACATCCACGTTAAGGCACGGATTGGACGTTCATTCGCAGCTTTTCCACCAATAACATTCCCAATCGCAACGGCTACCCCATACACGAGTAAGATTACACTTACCCAGCTTGCACTAAATCCTGTAACCTCTTCTAAAATTGGTGTTAAATACGTGAAAGCAACAAAGGTTCCACCATATCCTAATGCTGTAATGGCGAAGGCTAGTAAGAGTCTTCCATTTTTCAAAATCTTCATTTGCTCGCTAAATTTAGAAGGTGGTGCATCCTTTAAGTCTTTTGGTACTAAAATTGCGCTAGCGATAATACCGATAACACCAAGAATCGCTACGCCCCAAAATGTTGCTCTCCATCCGAATGTTTGACCAATAAACGTCCCTAATGGAACTCCTGTGACGGTCGCGACGGTAAGTCCTGTGAACATGAAGGCTATCGCACTTGCACGTTTATGCGGTGGAACTAAATCCGCTGCAATTGTAGACCCAATCGAAAAGAAAATACCGTGTGAAAATGCCGTAATAAAACGTGCAATAAGCAATAAGGCAAAGCTCGTTGACATGGCCGCTACGGAATTTCCTACGATAAATAAAACCATCAACGACATTAACAGCGTTTTTCGGTTCATCTTATTTGTCAAAGCCGTTAAAATAGGAGCCCCGATGGCTACTCCCATTGCATAACCTGAAATTAAAAGGCCTGCGAGTGTAATGGAAATGAGTAAATCATCTGCAATGGAAGATAACAATCCTACAGGTACAAACTCTGTAGTTCCAATTCCGAATGCACTGATAGCAAGCGCTAATAGGGCAGGTGTTCCGCCTTTTGTCTTCACGTTTGCTTCATTTGCTGATTGTATATGAGAACTCATTCTGATCTCTCCTTTTATAAGTCATCTAACGGAATGACGACGGCGCCTCGAAATTCCAAGAGAAGGAATCTCTCTTTCGACCATCATTATGAACCCATTTAGCCTTTTGTGGAAGTACGCACTTTGAAGTACTATAGGAACTAAAAAGTGCCTTTTAATAGCCAAAACGTGATTGGAATGGTAAGATAGAACACAGCAAAGAACCGAGGTGAATGATGATGAAAAAATACAATATACCGGTTGAAGCAGCCTTAGAGGTTATCGGTGGAAAATGGAAAGTCGTCATACTATGTCACCTAATTAAAAGCAAACGTCGAACACATGAACTCAAAAAACTAATGCCGGGAATTACACAAAAAATGCTCACGCAACAATTGCGTGAACTAGAAGCAGACGGTGTTGTTAATCGAATTGTTTATAACCAAGTTCCACCAAAGGTTGAATATGAACTCACTGACTACGGTTGGTCATTAAAGCCTGCGCTCGACATGCTTTGTGCGTGGGGCGAACAACATATTGAAAAAACATATCCAAATAAAGAAGAAGTCCTTCTCGATAGGGAAGAAATTGAAAAAACTTTAGTCTCTACGAAGTAAGGCGTTAACTCAAAGCGGCATCCTTATTATCGGACGCCGCTTCCTTTTTTTCTTCAAGCATGTTTGGAGCGTCAAAGGGGAATAGTACCGATAAAAAGGATGTGCTTGTAATGCTTGATACTTACCTATTTCGTGCTATTAACTCGTGCGCCAAAAAGTCTAGACCACTCGATAAAAGTATGATTGTCACTTCGAACTACGGACGATACTTATATGCTTTAGTAATCATTTTCTTATTTTTTTCGAAACAAAGCCGTAAAGTTTCCCTTCATATTGCCGCGTCCTCTTGTCTGTCACTACTAGCCACGTTTCTCATTAAAATCCTATCATTTAAACCACGCCCGTTCATGACTCATCGTGTACATATGCTCTTGCCGTCAAAGCATGATTCTACTTTTCCAAGTAAACATGCGATTTTAGCATTTAGCGTCTCCTCTACCCTGCTTTTTTCCAAGCGAATTCTAGGGTATTGTATGACAGCCCTCTCGATCATTACAGGTATTTCACGCATATGGGTCGGGCATCACTATCCGTCTGATATCATCGGAAGTGCGCTGTTAGGTTCTCTCTCCTCTTGGGTTGTGAATAAGTATTGGAAGTAGCTTTTCCTCCGCTTTGATGAGTGGAGGCGTTTTTTATGACGTTTGTTTGGTTGACTAATGGGGTGTTCGTTAAAATAAAGGTTGTTTTCATCTACACCGTGGATTTTACATGGAGGACAAACTACATTCTTCTAAGAAATGAGCCAAATAAGAAAAGCTCAAAGCGCAAGTCCTTAGGCGAAGGACGCTAGAGGACCTGGGAGGAGGCTTCCGTCGCCACAGCAGCCGAAGCGACCGGAGCTAGACACCAAAAATACTTTAACACTTTATTGAACTTAAACATTCTGTAACAACTAAAAAACCGAGCATAAGCCCGGCTTAACGTGGTTGATCTGACGTTATGAATCCAAAGGAGAGGCGATCTTGGACAGGAATCCATGCCCCAATTCCTTGATGTGTAATATTTTTGACAACGAGACTCTTTTTACTGCCTCGTAGTACGAGATAAACTTCCCCATACGTAACTTTTCCTTTTTCATTAATCGCAGGAGCATAGGCGTATAAATAACCCATTTTTTTAGGAGGGATATTATACACATTGTTTAACTTCGTCCCTGTTCCAACAACAGTATCAAACGATAGAGGGAGCTTTGTTTTATGAACGGCTTTAATAATCATCATTTTTTTGACGTCTTCGGCATCTGGAATTTTCGCAGTTAATCCGCCTGTGATTCGCTTTTGTCCTTCCTGCTTGTAAGTCATCTGAACCGCCGCTTTTCCTCCGCGATTATCTTGATGATTCGTGTTAATTTTTTGGTACTCCCAATTCGCTGCTGTTTCGGTTGATTCATAATTGAGCGCCCAATGACCTAAGTAGATTGTTGCACGATAACCAATCGCCACCGGTGAAGGAGCAATGGTTGACTCATTCAGCATCTTAATTAAATCGGGATTTTCAATTTTTACTTCTGCCGATTCAACCAACTCTTTCGTAAGTTCACTAGGCTGTAATTCGGGTACATCCTGTGTAGGATTTGGATAGGTATTATCTTGTGAGATATCCATCACAGAGTTCGGTATTTTAAACTTTGCTTTCGCCGCCAATGCATCATTGGAAAAACTACAGAATAAAAGTGCAAGTAATGAAACGAATGCTAGCTTTTTCATGTTGGGAATCTCCTTTCAAAATGCCTTTATTCGTAGTTTTTTCAAGGGCTATGAAAAATATCCAATTATACGAGCTTCCATTTTTTGTACAGCACTTGGACAGGTTGATAAAACAGTTGAATAATCGGTCCGATAGTCAACGTAATAATGATCGTCCCAAGCCCAATTGGACCATTTAACATAAAGGCAAATACGAGGGCAAGCACTTCTCCAATCGTCTTGCTTACCATTAAGCTAAATCCAAAACGTTCATGAAGGGCTAACATGAATTGGTCAACTGGATTTGGTGCAAAATCTGCTTGCAAGTAAAAGGATACACCTATGGCAATAAGAACAATCCCCACAACAAAAATAAAATATTGACTTAGTAATGAATCGAAGGATAGTTCATTTAAGCCAATTAAAATCCAGAAATCAATTGTAAAACCAACAAGAATTGGCGTAAGCATGGAAAGTAAATTGGGGCGACCTTTTATAATCATTGCATTAATAAAAATTAAGATAAGACCGACGAGGATGACCCATGTTCCGACTGTCAAACCCGTTAAGTTGGACAACCCAACATTTAATGCGTCCCATGCACCTGTTCCCACATCCGCTTTAATCGTTAATGATACTCCAAGCCCTAAAATCATTAATCCAAAAAAATAAAAACTAAATCGTTTAACCATCCGATTTCCCACACTTTCCATTAAATGAAATTAATCAGAATATTTACATATTTTACACACCATGTTACAATGAAAATACTTGGAGCGGAAGCGTTTCCAAGTCTCCGAATATTTAATTTCTCCTAATGTTTTCGTTTCGTCCTACATGGTGAAGACTCTGTGTTCATGCACAGAGTCCTTTTTTGTTTTTATTGCTAAACTCTCTCTTTACAATAAGTAAAAGCCTATCCCCATGATGACATAAGCAGCGAGTAGTGTCGCTCCTTCAAACCAGTTCGTATCCCCATCATTTGAGATCACTATCATTAATAATACTGACGTCGTCATCGCAATTAATTCTGGTAAAGTAAAGACAAGCGGCATCGCAGTCGGAGAAAATAATGATATGAGCACTAACACAGGCGCAACAAACATAGCGATCTGCAATGTTGACCCAATCGCAATCTCTACTGCGATATCCATTTTATTTTTATAGGCCATAATAATTGCTGATGCATGCTCTGCCGCATTCCCTACAATTGCGACGATAATTACCCCGATAAATAGTTCACTCCAGCCCAATTGTTCAGCTACCACTTCAAAGGTATGAACCAAGTTCTCAGAAACATATGCAACAGCAATCGTTGCAAGGAGCAAAATCCCGAGTGCTACCTTCCCTGACCATTCCGGTTCCTCATGATATGCAGTTCCTTTTTCACTTTTATGCTGATATACTCCACGATGAGTGACGAGTTTAAAGAAAAGGGCCGCTAAATAAAGACCGATTAAAATTACAGAGATTCCTACACTTAAAGCAATTGTCTTTTCCTCATTCATTGTTTGCGAAAACACTTCCGGTATGACGAAAGCAACGACAACAGCAAACATTAACAACCCAGCATTATGACGAGCATCATAAACATTAAACGTTTGGCGTTTAAACTTAAGCCCTCCAACAAAAAAGGACAGTCCTGCCACAAGCAATAAATTCCCCAATACAGAACCTGTCAAAGAGGCTAAAACGACTTCAATTAACCCCGCCTGCAACGCAAAAATAGCAATTATCAACTCTACTGCATTACCAAATGTAGCATTTAACAATCCACCAATTCGCGGTCCTGTGACGATTGCTAAGCTTTCTGTCGCCCTTCCCATATAACTTGCAAGAGCAATAATGGTTACACAGTAAATGACGAACATGACTAAGGGTGGCCAATGAATAAAGCTTCCCACAATTGATAAGGGCATTCCGAGCGCTACCAAAATAAAAAAGATCCGATTAAACACGTAACAACCACCTTTAACCGTAATTTTCCTTTATTGTTCAACCTTGTATCTAATAGTATGTATGAAGTTGTTCGTGTTTAGATGTTCACAGATTATAAAAGTTCAAATGTCTCTTCAATGTCAATGGATCCTTCAACTGATTGTGCCATCGGACAATTTTTACGTGCAAGTTCAATAGACTTCTCAATTTTTTTGGGGTCTAATTGATCACCCTTAATGAGATAGTGTAAATGAATCTTTTCTAAACGATTCGCTTTTTCTTCGTTTCGTTCAACTTCCACCTTAATTTTCATATCATTAATCGTAATGCGTTTTTTTTCAAGGATTTTCCGTAGTACCCCTCCGCTACAAACCGCAATGGAAGAAACCATTAACTGATACGGACGAAAACCGTACTCTTCATCCCCAGCGACATGAAGTTCACCGTATGGAAGATTCGTTGTAAAGCCTACTTCTTTCATGTTAAATTCCATCGTTATCACTCCTTTAATTGCCTTTAATTCATTTTACTTGTCTATTTTCAACGTTACCATTTTTATGTATGCTTGTGAAAGAGAATTTTTCAATTTAGGAGATGGAGAATGGCACATTTTCGCTTTTGGATTTTGATTGGTGTTGTTTCGATTTCAGGATTTAGCCAAGGTATGCTGTTACCCCTTATTGCAATCATCTTTGAAAATGAAGGCATTTCGTCATCATTAAACGGGTTTCACGCTACAGCACTTTATTTAGGAATTTTAATTGCTTCCCCGTTTATGGAAAAACCTTTGCGGAAATATGGATACAAACCTGTTATCACAATTGGGGGAGCGATTGTTATTGTTTCCTTATTTTTGTTTCCGCTTTGGAAATCCTTCTGGTTTTGGTTCGTATTACGTTTATTGATTGGAATTGGTGATCATGCCCTACATTTCGGAACCCAAACGTGGATTACGTCCTTTTCACCAAAGGCTAAAAGAGGACGTAACATATCAATTTATGGACTATCTTTCGGATTAGGATTTGCGCTTGGTCCGTTAATGGCTCCGCTTGTTGAAATTAATGAGGCATTGCCATTTATGCTTTCAACAGGTTTATGTCTCGTTGCATGGTTATTTTTATTTTTCATCCAAAACGATTTCCCTGAAGATGAAGTTGGCATGCAATCAGTCTCATCTACGTTTGAACGCTTTCGGCAAGCTTTTAAATATGCATGGGTAGCATTTTTGCCACCATTAGGATATGGATTTTTGGAAGCCTCTTTAAACGGAAGCTTCCCTGTATATGCGCTTCGAATTGGATTCGATGTTCCTACCGTATCTATACTTCTTACCGCTTTTGCAATTGGTGGAATTGTTTTTCAGCTTCCACTCGGTATGATGAGTGACAAATTCGGAAGAAAACCTGTATTACAATGTATTTTATTCTTCGGAGGACTTTGTTTTCTTTTCGCTGGCGTGTTTGAACACTCTATTTATATCGTCATCACGTTGCTATTTATTGCAGGTATGCTTGTCGGCTCGACCTTTTCATTAGGCATTAGCTTTATGACCGATTTAACACCTAAAAATTTATTACCTACTGGCAATTTACTTTGTGGAATTGCTTTTAGTGTTGGGAGTCTTGTCGGTCCCTATATTAGTGGAATGATCATTCAATATTTCGAACAAGTTCGCTTCTTTTCCATCGTAAGTTTTATGCTATTCAGCATTCTAATGGTTGTCATGATGACGAAACAAAATGAGACCATCGGGAAAGAAAAGTCTGTTCTTCAGTAATGAATAAGAAAAGCGCAAAGCGGAAGTCCTTAGGCGAAGGGCGCTGGAGGACCTGCGAGGAGGCTTCCGTCGCCACAGCAGGGGCGAAGCGACTCGAGCTGATGGCGCTTGGAGCTAGACACCAAAAAACTGTAAAGAAAAAACTTTAACACTTTATTGAACTAAAACCTTCTGTTACAACGATGAAAAACCTCCAGGAATGTAGTCACTTGGAGGTTTCCTTTATTTAGATATAAAAAAAGGGCGAGAAATCCAAAAAATTGATTGAACTTTTTGATTATTCTGTTATATAATAGTATCAACAAAGAGGTACACTGTATCATAACAATAAAGGAGATGGGAAACGTGGGAAGACAAGAGCGTAAAAACATGATTGAATTTATTACAAAAATGAAAGACATCGATCAAGAAACGATTATGTATATGACGGATGCGGACATTGAACACATCTATACGGCCACTTATCATTCATACTTGCAAATGAACGAATAGACAGATACATTTAAACCGCAAGAAGGTTTTCACTGAAAGCCTCTTGCGGTTTTTTAAATTCAAACTAATCAACATAAATCATCTTTTTCGTCATTCCACCATCAATCGTAATGTTTTCTCCTGTTATAAACGAATTCGTAGGACTCGTTAAAAATGCACATGCCTCTGCGATGTCAGATGAGGTGCCAACTCGTTTAGCAAGATGTTGTTCGTGGTCAATGGACCGCAATTCACTTGCTTTACCTGTATGTATCCATCCGGGGCTTATCGCATTCACGAGGATATTGTCTTCAGACAAGGAATTTGCCAATGCATGGGTTAAGGCAATGAGTCCTCCTTTAGATGAACCGTATGCTTCCCCACCTGACTCCGACATGAACGCTCTTGTAGAAGCAATATTGACGATGCGACCTCCTCCCTTCTCTTTCATTACTTTGGCGCATTCTCGAGCCATGAAGAAAGCCCCTTTCAAATTACTATCAATAATATCATCCCATTGTTCTTCTGTTATTTCATATGGAGAGTAAAACCTTGACATACCAGCATTATTAATTAAAATATCAATGGTCCCAAACTGACTTTTCACATCCGCTACAAGCTTTTCAATTTCATCCACTTTTCGAAGATCAATAGCATAGCGTAAATAAGCTCCCCCTAATTCCGCTATCATTTTCTCGACACCTACTAATCCCTTTTCATCCCGGTCGACAAGAACGATTTTCGCTTTACTCCTTGCATACATAAGTGCGATTTCTTTTCCAATGCCATTTCCACTCCCTGTGACAATGACAACTTTTTGTTCAAACATTTCCATACTCCTTTCTTTTCAAAACGACACAAAAAAGCGGCGAATAAATCGCCACTCGATGTTAATGATATCCGTTCTGTCCGTTTGCACTGCTACTAGTTTTTTGCTTTGGTTTGCTTTTAGAACTTTGTTTGGTGTGGTTTCCACCTTTTTTGGACGTATTGGCCATGTAGTGTTCCCCCTTTATTGATGATCAACAATAGCATTCACACTTTTGAATCAGTTTATGAAGGGGATGGGTGGTACCGCTGGTAAAGAATAGCGTTAATTTCCCCACCAAGTATAATGATAAACCCGGTTAAATAGAACCAAATGAGAAGGACAATAACTCCTCCTAAGCTCCCATACGTCACACTGTAATTGGCAAAATTACCAACATAATACGAGAAGGCTAATGATACGACAATCCATCCAACCGTTGCGAATAATGCACCTGGATACACCTCAGAAATTCGCAAATGCTTATTCGGTGCAATGAAATAAAGTCCAGAAAAAACTAAGCAAAGAATGACTACACTTACGAGCCAACGAACCATATTCCATACAGTTAAAAACATGTCTGATAAGCCAAACACAGACGAGATAAACAGTCCGATTTCACGGCCAAAAACCGGCAAGAGGAGCGCGATAATGATGACAAAAATCATCGCAAACGTTAAGATAATTGCCATCCCTCTTGCAACTAAAAAGTGTCGATTTTCATCCACTTCATATGCACGATTTAGCGCTCGCACAATGGCATTAATTCCATTGGAAGCAGACCATAACGTAGCAATGATCCCAAAAGATAGTAGCTTTCCATTTTGGGTATTCACGATTCCACGTACATTTTCTTCGATGATTGCAATTGTATTACCCGGGGCGTATTGAGCGATAAAATTCAATATATCGTCTGCATTCAACGGCAAATACCCAAGCAATGTAATTAAAAAAATGAGAAACGGAAATAAGGATAATGAGAAAAAGTACGCTAGCTCAGCTGCCATTCCAGCTATTTGGTCTCGTGAAAAGCGATGAAATAATTCCTGGACTAAATTACGGTGAATCGATCGGTCAGTCATCCCATCACCTCTCCTTTAGTCGTTAATCGTTCATTCGACGATTGATTTGCTCCTTCGTCTCTTCAATAAACTCCAAAACTTGCGGTGTAAGTTCTTTTAAATCCTTTACCTTTTCATTTAAAAATGTGATATCTTCAGAAACGGATCTTAACGTCGTTTTAACTTCATCCATTTTTCCTTTTACAAAAGAAGATACGACTTCTGGGTTTTCAGCGCAATATTTTACGCAGTCGGCCGCTTCTTTTCCTTTTTCTATCGCTACCTTGCGCGTTTGCTTATCGACTAATGCAATAGCCATTCCAACCGCAGCTCCTACAAATAAACCTTTTAATAGTTTATTCTCGCTTCCCATATACTTTCCCCTCTCATGAAAAGTTGTACTCTTTTTTTATTTCTTCTAAAAGCTGCTTACATCCTTCTGTTACCATCTCATAAACTTCTTCAAAGTTTCCGGTAAAATATGGATCAGGAACATCGACGAGCTTTGCATCTTTTACAAAGTCCATCAAGCGATAAATATGGCTTGATTGATTCGGGTTCGCTAATCGGCGAACATTTCCGATATTTTCGCTATCCATCCCAATAATGTAGTCAAATTCTTCAATATCCTGAGCCTTTACTTGTCTTGCTTTTAGTCCTTCGTACGAAATGTTGTACTGATCTAAAATATTTCTTGTTCCGATATGGGGTGGGTTGCCAATATGCCAATCACCCGTTCCTGCAGAATCCACCTCAATCTTTGATTCAAGCCCTTCCTTTTTCACGAGATCACGGAAAATGGCTTCTGCCATAGGAGAGCGACAAATATTTCCTAAACAAACGAATAATACTTTTACCATTGTATTACCCCTCCTGATGTCTTTTATTACAATTAATCATACGTTTTCACCTTTTCATTTTCAATAAACTACATGTTTTCCTATAAAATCGTGTTACAATAAGAGAAATGTTCACGAACAAACGAAAGGATGAAACCATTGAATTTATCTCAAAAATCAACTGAAAACGTCGAGTTTATGATAACGAAAATTAAAGAAAAGCTAAATGTTTTAAATGTCGGTGCCATTAAACCTTCTCATTTTGATGAAGAAATGTACGAAGAATTGAAAGATATTTACGAATTAGTGATGAAAAAGCAGTCATTTAGTCCAAGTGAAATGCAAGCAATTGCAGAAGAGTTAGGTCAATTACGAAAAATGTCTTAATCTCTTCTTTCTCCTCTCCTTTTTGCATATATGTGTACAAAGGGGGAGGTTTTTTTATGATTGGATATTGGTTAACGACCATCTTCTTTGTCATCATGCTTCTATTTGTCATATTCATTTTTATTTACGCTGTCAAAACTGCCGTAAACCCAGAAGATGCACATAAAATCGATCCGCTACCTAAAGGGGTAGATGACGACAAGACATAACGGGGCTGTCCAAAAACAGCCCCTTTCTTCGTTTATTTTATATTAGATAATGATAAACGCTTTCTTCCAAGGAAAACTTATCCCGTTTCGGTTCGTGCAAATTCCGCTGGATGCCGCCATCTACACTCCTCGACGAGCAAAGTCGACAAATCGAAACTTATCCAATCGATGACGTGATTCCGTGTATTGAAAAAGGGTCGCATCATCTAAATAAACATAGTTTTTCACCACTACTATATGATCGAACCCATCTACATCGAGTAACTTCCGATCTTCTTCTGTACAAGGCTCAACGATGATTTCTTTCTTCGCAAAGCTGATAGTGAGATTTAACTTCTTTTCTAAATACTCATAAATCGATTTTTCACATATATCCTTCGATAAGTAAGGGACAAAAGCTTTTAAAAAATAATCTTTATCTAAAATGACATGCTCTCCATTGATGCGGCGTGAACGAATAACTTCCCAAATTTCATCATTAGGTGTCGCTTTTAATTTTGTCATTAACGATTCTGTCGGTTTCATCAAGCCAAATTCATGAACCACCGTTTCCGCATGAAACCCACTATGTTCTGCCACTTCTTTAAAGCTGACAAGTCCTGAAAACGGTAGGCTCATTTTTTGCATATCGAGGACGATTGAGCCCTTCCCTCTAATTTTTTGAATAAAACCGTTCTGCGCTAATAAGTTAAGAGCTTTCCGAATGGTTTCCCGACTTGTTTCGTATGTATCTGTTAATTCATGCTCAGAAGGTAGTGTTTCACCTGGTTTATAATCCCCGGATTTTATTTTTTCTGCTAACTCCGTATAAATCGCATAAAACTTATTCTTACGCATACCATCACCACTTTAAACTTACTTATTCCTATATTGTACCATCTCCACACCCATTTGGAAGATAAGCACGTAGGAACTTCGATTTAAGGGGAAAGAAAACCGATTTCCTAAAGGTTTTTATTTTTGGTACGAATAGAATATATGAGTTCAAGGGTATTGTTCCACTATGAAAAAGAGTTATTTCACTAGCGAGATATAGAAGAAAGTAAATGATTAATCATCAATGTTTACGAAAACAATACAAAGAGAGGTTGTTTTCATATAGATTGTTGCTTTTTCAGTCATTTTAAAATAAATGCTGAACATTGCGTTCCAGACACTTGCTTTCGGGAGCTGTCTAGTTTCAGCTCCTAACTAGCGTCTAGCTAACGATTCTCTGCATCCCGCAGGAGTCAAGTCGCTCCATTACAAAGGGGAAAAACGGTTCTCAACAATGTATTTTATACACACTAAAAGCAACAATCCTTTAGAAAAGAGCCTAAAGAAAAACCGTAAAAATGCAGTGGAAATACATTTTTACGGTCGGTATAAAGGATTAAGCTTTTGTTAAGTGGAAGACAATTGATTCATACGGACGTAATGAAAGCTTTTGAATGTCCGTACTTGAACCTTCATAGTTTGATAGCAAGATATCCCACTTAAACCCATCAATGTTGACGTGTTCCGGTAATTCGAATGTCGCATTTTCTCCATAGAAATTGTTTACGACGAGTAATTTTTCATCTTCTGTATTGCGAACGTAAGCAAAAATTTGTCGATCTTCCGGTAAAAGAAGCTCATAATCTCCGTCCGTAATCACATCATATTTTTTGCGAAGTTCAATTAACTTTTTGTAATGATAGAAGACCGATTTTTCGTCTTTCAACGCTTTTTCTACATTTATGGAATCATAATTCGATGCGACATGAATCCAAGGAGTACCGTTTGTAAATCCACCATGTGGTTCTCCACTCCATTGGACAGGCGTACGTGAATTATCTCGTGATTTACTTTGTAAGATGCTTAAAATTTCTTCCTCCGTTTTGCCCTTTTCTTTTAAGATATGGTACATGTTAATGGACTCAACATCCCGATAGTCTTCAAGGCGATCAAAATACGGATTGGTCATCCCGATTTCTTCTCCTTGATAAATATAAGGCGTTCCTTGCATCATATGAATCGTAGTTGCTAACATTTTTGCTGACTCTGTATGATATTCTTTATCATTTCCGTAGCGTGAAACTATGCGTGGCTGATCATGGTTACACCAGAATAAAGCATTCCAGCCACCACCTGCATGCATTTTCGTCTGCCACTCGGATAAAATACTCTTTAAGGCAATGAAATCAAAGTCGGCAACCGTCCATTTATCCCCGTTCGGATAATCGACTTTTAAGTGATGGAAATTAAACGTCATGCTAAGCTCTTCTCGGCTTGGATTTGTATATTTTATACAATGATCAATGGACGTAGAAGACATTTCTCCAACTGTCATCATGTCATATTGAGAGAACACTTTTTGGTTCATATCATGTAAGAATTCATGAATCCGCGGACCATCTGTGTAAAATCTGCGTCCGTCACCAATATCATCATTTGGGAAATCCTGATTTTTTGAGATTAAATTGATCACATCTAATCGGAAGCCATCTACACCTTTTTTCAACCAGAAATGCATCATATCATACACTTTTTGACGAAGCTCTTCATTCTCCCAGTTCAGATCCGCTTGCGTAACATCGAATAAGTGGAGATAGTATTGGCCTGTTTCTTCATCATATTCCCACGCATTCCCGCCGAATTTAGATTCCCAATTCGTTGGAGCACTACCATCTTCGTTTGGATCCTTCCAAATATAAAAGTTTCGATACGGATTGTCTTTACTCTTTTTCGCCTCTTGAAACCATGAATGGTCAGTAGACGTATGATTGATGACAATGTCCATAATGATTTTCATATCACGTTTATGTGCTTCTTCTAGAAGTTGGTCAAAGTCCTCCATTGTACCGTATTCTTCATGAATTTGAAAATAGTCACTTATGTCATATCCATTATCTTTTTGCGGAGATTTGTAAATCGGAGTGAGCCAAATGACATCAACCCCTAGAGTTTTTAAGTAGTCTAGCTTTTCAATGATGCCTTGTAAATCCCCTACACCATTTCCTGTCGTATCATTAAAGCTCTTCGGATAAATTTGGTAAACGACTGATTTTTTCCACCACGGTTGTTTCATCGATTCATAACTCCTTTTAATCTATTATCAATACGGCTCATGCCCTTTTGAAAACACAGATAACGATACAAGTGGAAGCATTTTTCCACTCGTATCGTTTTCTCATTACTTATGAACACGTTTTACTTTCGCTAAAATATACGTAGCGACAAACGGAACGATTAAGACGATTAACATTCCAATGAAGAAAGATCCCCAATGTTCAGCATAGATTGAGATAATTCCTGGTAATCCACCTACGCCAATGGATGTAGCACGCACCCCATTGATAGTAATGAATAAACCCGCAATAGCAGATCCGGCAATGGCAGATAAGAATGCGAAACGATAGCGTAAGTTAACACCGAACATTGCAGGCTCTGTAATCCCTAAAAAGGCTGAAATAGCAGATGTTAACGATAATCCTTTTAATTTTTCATCCTTTGTTGCAAACATCATAGCCAATGCAGCAGAACCTTGGGCAATGTTAGACAATGCAAGCATTGGCCATAAGAACGTTCCACCTGTCGTACCAATTAACTGAAGGTCCACCGCTAAGAATGTATGGTGCATTCCTGTAATAACGAGCGGTGCATAAAGTCCACCGTAAAGAAGTCCCCCGATGGCTGGTGCTGCTTCAAAAATTCCCACAACTGCGTTTGTTAGTGCATTACCGATCGTAAACGTAATCGGACCAATCACAATAAATGAAACGAGTCCCGTCACTAATAGCGCAATAGGTGCAACTAATAACATTTGTAACGCATCTGGAATACGTTTTTTCAAGGACACTTCAAGTTTTGCTAATACATACGATGCAATTAAAATTGGTAGTACTTGTCCTTGATAACCTACTTTCTCAACCTCTAATCCAAAAAGGTTCCATGTTGGAATTGCCCCTTCTTGCTGAGCTGCACCGTACCCCCAAGCGTTTAATAAATCAGGGTGAACAAGCATCAATCCTAGTACAATACCAAGAAGTGGACTTCCACCAAATTTATTCACTGCAGACCAACCAATGATACCTGGTAAGAAGACAAATGCTGTGTTGGCAATTAAGTTAATAATGCCTGCAACATCTTTCCATTCCGTATGAACATCGATAAGTGCTTTTCCTTCATAAAATAAATCAGACGCCGTTAAAACGTTGTTGATCCCCATAAGTAAACCAGCTGTCACGATTGCTGGAAGGATTGGGATAAAGATATCTGCTAACGTTTTGATGAGTTTTTGTAAAATATTTAAGTTTTTAGCCGCTTCTGCTTTTACGTCATCCTTCGAAGCTTTTTCTAAATTCGTTTCTGCTAATAATTCGTTGTACACTTTCTCAACAGTCCCTTGTCCAATTACGACTTGGAACTGGCCATTCGTAGAGAAAGATCCTTTTACTACATCGATCTTTTCAAGCTTTTCTTGATCGACTTTTTCTTCATCTTGAAGAATTAGACGAAGTCTAGTTACACAATGCGTCGCTTTTTGTATATTCTCTTTGCCACCAATGGCATCCACGATTTGACGCACTTGCTCACGATATTGGCCCATTTTCTAACCTCCTAGTAATCGTTTTCATGCTTGTATAAAAAATTAGGCGGTATCTCACAACGACTATCATGTATATACATGTTACAAATACATTGTAGTCATGTATATACATGTTGTCAACGGTTACAATTTCTTTTCTACAATTTTTTTATAAAAAGAGGTTTTGCGGGAAGTTTAAAAGGGTAAAGATAAGAGGTTATTTATCGGGGATACACAATTAGAAAGGAGAAAAAAGAAGTTGAAAAAGATTTCAAATGTCTTTTGGATAACATTATCCATTGTCTTTATCATGGTTTTGTTGGGTATTTTTACTCCTACTCAATTCGAAACCTTAACGAGTAATCTACAAAATCTGATTACCAATACATTTGGGTGGTATTACCTGATCATCGTAACGTTATTTGTCATCTTTTGTTTATTTTTGATTTTTAGTCCAATTGGAACTATTCGTTTAGGTAAGCCAGATGAAAAACCGGAGTATAGCCGAAAATCATGGTTTGCGATGTTATTTAGTGCCGGTATGGGGATTGGGCTCGTATTCTATGGTACTGCAGAACCGTTATCTCATTTTGCTGTAAGCCCCCCCGTTGCAGAAGCTGGCTCATCACAAGCTATTAAAGATGCTATGCTTTATACTTTTTTCCACTGGGGTGTTCACGCATGGGGAATCTATGCTCTTGTCGCTTTATCATTAGCTTATTTTAAATTCAGAAAGGGAAAACCAGGATTAATAAGTGCCGCTTTATCCCCTATTCTCGGAAAAGCAGCAGAAGGAAAGCTCGGGACACTAATCGATGTTATTGCTGTATTTGCAACTCTTGTTGGTGTCGCAACAACACTCGGCTTTGGGGCCACACAAATCAACGGTGGACTTTCTTTCTTATTCGGGATACCGAATAACATGTTCGTTCAATTTTTAATTATTGCCATTGTAACCGTATTGTTTTTAATTAGTGCGTGGTCAGGACTTAGCAAGGGAATTAAATATTTAAGTAATGCCAATATGATATTAGCCATTTCCCTCTTTGTCTTAACCCTCATGATTGGACCGACTTTATTTATATTGAATATGTTTACAGATACGATTGGAGCCTACATTCAAAATATTGTTCGCTTAAGCTTTCGCATTGCTCCTTTAAATGAAGAACATAGAAGTTGGATCAATGGATGGACAATTTTTTATTGGGCTTGGTGGATGTCATGGTCACCATTTGTCGGAATCTTCATTGCGCGGGTATCAAGAGGTCGAACAATTCGAGAGTTTTTAATTGGTGTTCTCTTAATGCCACCGCTTGTCAGCTTTTTATGGTTCTCCGTCTTTGGAGTGACGGCCATAGATTTACAAATGACTGGAATCGTAGACTTAACCACTTATGCAACAGAAGAAACGTTATTCGCTGTCTTTAATCAATTGCCGATCTCAACCATTCTATCGATTGTGGCTGTCATTTTAATAGGAACATTTTTCATCACCTCTGCCGATTCAGCAACTTTCGTACTCGGTATGCAAACGACATACGGATCACTCACACCGCCAAACACTGTTAAATTAACATGGGGAATCGCTCAGTCGACAATCGCAATTATTCTGTTGTACACAGGAGGCTTGCAAGGACTTCAAAATGCACTCATCATCTCAGCATTCCCATTTTCAATTATCATGGTATTGATGATGGTCGCTCTTTACAAATCTCTCATCCAAGAGAAAAAAGAGTTAGGCTTATACATTAAACCTAAACCGAAAAAAACCCCGAAACCAGATCATGTTTAATTAAGAAACATACATGATTTTACACTCACACCCCGGACATGAAAATTTATTCTCCCCGGGGTTTCCTTTCTACCATCTACCTATCATGATCGATCATTCAGCTCATAGGTAGTTTTTATTTTCGCAGAAAAAGCGCAAAGCGCAAGTCCTTAGGTGAAGGGCGCTTTAGGACCTGCGAGGAGGCTTCCGTCGCCACAGCAGGGCTGAAGCGACCCGAGCTGATGGCGCTTGGAGCTAGACACCAAAAAAATTGTAAAGAGAATGCTTGAACTTAAACTTTATGTAACAACCAGAAGAACTAATTGGCTATTAACGGCCAATTAGTTTTTTTATTTGAAAGACACATATATAAAAGATGTGAAACGCGTCCTCTCCCTTGACCCTTAAGATATTTCCACATGCATTCCAATTAAAAATAATCAATAACATTTTTCGAACAATATGTGAATTTTCTGTTTATTTTTTGTGACAATTCGAATATAATAAGAATTGTAAACGATTTCATTTCACAGGGGGTATTTAAATGGTTGCATCCGTTATGAAATATTTTTATCTCGTTTTAGCAGTTTTTTGTTTAGTCACTGGAGTTACAGCAGGTTTTATGCACCAACTGCCCCTATCCGTCTTAGTTGGCTCTTTAAGTCTTTTAAACTTTGGACTATACTTTATATTCCACCGCGAAGTATTGAAACAACAGCAGCGGTAAAGATTAAATATACAAAAAAGCGATTTGGCAATACTGCCGAATCGCTTTTTTTGCGTATTGATGAACGACCACCAAACATATTAATCTTTATGCTATAATTTAACAGAGGTGGATAACAAATGAAAAAAGGGTCGAATCTCTTACTTATTGGAATCATTTTATTCACAATACCTTTACCACGAAACTATATAACTATACAACAACTTTATTATGATCGTATGATGCAACAGAACTATCACCTACAAAATGTTTCGCATCGAGAAACACACCTTTATATTGAAGATAAAGGTCAATTTGGCATTGAAAATATTGGTTTTGTTTCTTTATACGATCCCGAACAAAGTCTTCCAACTACCAGTGAAAACATTCAATTAGTTGATGCTCAACTTAAAAAAGTTGGGGAGAGGGGCATTTTTGAACAAACATTCTCCTTTTACGACCAAGTAATTCAGTTAAAAGATGAATTTCCTTTAAAGAAGGCGAGTGACCCACTCGATATTTTTCCAAGTACATCCTCTTCAACAATAGAGATTAAAGTTAACAATCAGTTAATTCCTAGTTTCGCCCCCGTTACTTTTAATCCATGGGATTTAAGTAGCGGTCGTTATTTCGGAAAACTAGGGCTACTCCTAGTTGAAGACTATAAATCAAATACCGAATCATTAGTCGTAATTCAAGGTACTGATGAAGACATACTAAATTTAGAAAAATTGAACTGGCAATTCGTTTGGATTTCATCAGATGGACAAGTGAAAGTAGAGTCGTTTAATAACACCGAAAGAAAAGATTTTCCATATCGAACAGCTTTCGTTAACGAAGCAAATGTTACCCCTACAAGGCTTGGGTATAAGACCGAAGGAATAATGTACTATCCTACCTATTTCGATCCCTTCGTTTATCCATGGTTAACAACAATTATCAGTCTAATTCTTATACTAATTGGTTTATATCGACTATTTTCAAAACCAAAATCATCTGTATAAGAAAAGCACCCTCTTATCGCCGACGTATGCGACCAAAGACGATATATCGAAAACGATATTTATTGATCCATTCTATAAGAAATGCGCAAAGCGCAAGTCCTTAGGCGAAGGGCGCTGGAGGACCTGCGAGGAGGCTTCCGTCGCCACAGCAGGGCCGAAGCGACCCGAGCTGATGGCGCTTGGAGCTAGACACCCAAAAAACTGTAAAGAGAATACTTTAACACTTTATTGAACTTAAACTTTCTGTAACAAAAATAAAAACCATCATCATGTTGTGAGTCAACATGATGATGGTTTTTACTTTAAGTCTAGTGTCAACTGATCTTCATTTACTTGTGACTGACGCTTTGGTGAAGCATAGACTCGATAAATATCAATAATTGGAGCTGGATAATCGAGCTGAAAGAATCCTGGATATAACCACGGTTCATGTATATATTTCTCGGACACATCCTTTAATTGTGGTACGTTCCGTCTGATAAATGTTCCTTTCGGATCGACTTTTTTCGAAAAGGAAACGGGATGAATCGATTTTTTACAACTGTTAATATAGAATGAGTGAATATTTGGGTCATAATCAAGCCACAGTCGGGCAAGTTCACGATTAATCGATGATTTGTCCATACCTATTGCTTGGTACATGGAGACGATTGCTTCACGCGAACGCTGGTCAATCCATCCTGTTTTTTTAACATAGTTCATCATTGCATCTAATATAGGTATGCCTGTTATAGTCGGGAGCAGTGAATGATCCGTCTCTTTTTCTTCACTTACTACAGAGTTACGTGCTATTTTACAACGTAGAAGTAAGGAATCAATCACGCTATTAAACGCAATTTCCTTTTTTTCTCTAAGAGCCTGAACGATATGACGAATTGAAATATTTCCCCACGTAATGTAAGGAGACAATTGACTGGTAAATCGAATAGCTTCCATCATAGTACTCGGTTTCTCTCCACCCTTTTGCAGAAAGGTAGCTAACGTATCCAATGCATTCAGCTCTCCGCCTTCCAATCCGAAACGTATTTTTTCACCGGGTACTTTTAACGAGTGACATTCATCCAAGTCGGTATGAAAGGAGCTCGGCCACTCATTTATAGATGGAAACATTTCTGGTACGCTCGCCTGCTCTTCTTCCATATACTCATGCCACTTCTCCCGGTAGCGACGGTCAGATAGCTCCACTTCGACACTTCCTTCTTTCGAGAAAGTAGTTAGGGGAAGTCCATGTTTGTTCATCCATTGAACAATTCGACCATGACGCTCTCGTTCAAGATAGGTGAACACACGAAACACTCCATACGTTTCAAGCAACACTTGGAATGCCTCTTCTAAGTCTCCTATGAAGAAAAAAAATGTTCCGCCCCGCTCTTCTACTTGTTCTTTTAATTGAGTTAAACTCTCTAATACAAACTGATAGTGTCGAATTGAGCAATTCCCAGTCCAAAACGACGGCTCTACCACATAAAGAGGCATCACCGTTCCCGTTCTAATGGCTGCTGACAAAGGTAAATGGTCTCGCAAACGTAAGTCGCGATGAAACAACACGACATTCATTATTGTCACTCCAACTCATCCTTATTGTTACTTTGATTGTACAAAAATTACGCTTTTTCAGGAATAAGTGTTTCAATAAGGGATTGTAGTTCCATCTCAGCCATTGAAGGGAGACGATGATCAACTTCTCCAAATGTTAATAGCTTCGTCACTTTATTCGGAACGATGACACAATACATCCCTGCGCGTTTGGCAGCAAGTGCACCATTGACCGAATCCTCAAATGCTATGCACTCCTTTGGATCCACCCCTAACCCTTTCGCTGTTCGTAAATATAATGCAGGGTCTGGCTTCACTTGTTCGACATGATCTGAGGTGGAAATAAAATCAAAAGAATCTAGAAGCCCTAGCTTTCGTAAATGAGTAGACACCCACTCATAATTTGAACTCGATGCTAGCCCTACCTTTAATCCGATTTCTTTTGCGGTTTGAATATATTCCGCAACGCCTGGGCGAATGGTTTCATTGGCTAATCTTTCTTCAAATCGCTCACGAACGGCGTGGTCAAACTGTTCTTTCGTCATCTCTACGTCAACTTGTCGTTTTAAATATTGATACGGGCAAAAGCCTGAATTTGTCCCAATCACTTCTCCCCATACAGACAGAGGAAGCTCTGCTCCATGTTGTTCATATAACTCTACAAGCGTCTCATACTCATGCGTTTCGGTATCAAAAATCAACCCATCAAAATCAAAAATAATTGCAGAAATCATTTCCTCTTTCACTCCTTAGTAGTTCGTAAATGAATACATGACATATCCGAAGCACGCGACATTGACTAAAAAAGTGATACCCGCTCCGATTAACATGCCTTGCAGTAACCCTTTTTTGCCTTTTACTCCAGCCCATACAAGAGCAGGTCCAAGATATATAAACTGTGTTAGACCGATTATAACAAGTAAAGGAGGGTAAATCAGTAAAAGAACGTGTAGCAAAAAGGTCAACCCAATCCCATACCAGACTTGCTTCGTACTTTTATGATTTTGTGCCGACGGATCCATTGCTTGTTCCCTCCATTTCTGCCCGAATCTCGTTTAATCGTTTTTCTTTATCGTCTCGATAAAATAAATTGAACGTATCAAATGGTATAATACGTCCATCTGGGTGAGCAATGTGCACACATGACTTTTTCACTGACCGAACATCAAAATCATATGCATCTAAAAACTGCATAATGATGACACGGAAAACATTTTCGTATCCTATATTTTCAGTTGGAGCAACTTTAGGAAGACAGCAAAGTAAATCTTTCAGCTGTATCGCCGATGATTGGGGCGTTTGGTTCAAACTAAACAAATCAAACACGCGCCCCTTCAATGATTCATCTTGTTCAAATACGATTGTATTCCGCTCGCCTTCTAGCAAAACGTTCGGGTCCATCATCCCCGTAAGTGGAATGACTTTTCCATCCATTTTCAATGCATAACCCATCGCTAGACAATCTGGATGACACGGGACGGGTATGATATCTTTTTCTGAAAACACACCGGATTGTTGAATGATTCCTTCCCGTACTTCACTAAGCGTTAAGCGATCCGTTTCTGGCTGATATGCTTCCAGTCTTCCGGCAGCTTGAATCGGCTGAAATGTTACTCCTCGAACCGCCCTCTGCTTCAAACCATAGTCGATGATGTTCCCAATTTCATGGTCATTTAACCCTTTTTTCAAAGTGACCACAAGAGTCGTTGAAATATTATACTCATTCAAATTGTCTATTGCCTTTTGGCGGACGTCACGTAAATCCACCCCTCTCAGTTCCAATAAAGCCTTTTCTTCAAAGCTATCAAACTGTAAGTATATTTCAAATCCTGGCATATATGTTGCCAATCTTTCAACAAACTTTTTATCATTGGCAATTCTTAACCCATTTGTATTCACCATAATATGCTTAATCGGTTTAGACTTGGCTAAATCGAGAATGTCAAAAAATTGAGGATGGATCGTCGGTTCTCCACCACTAATTTGGACAATGTCCGCTTCACGTTCATTTGCAACAATTGCATCTAGCATTTTTTCAATTGTCTCTAAAGATCGATACGTTTGCCGCTTCGGAGACGACTCAGCATAACAAATCGGACAAGCTAAATTACATTGATCTGTAACTTCCACCAGTGTTAGACAACTATGTTGCTCATGGTCCGGGCACAATCCACAATCATATGGACAACCGTACTTAATAGGTGTATTCCATCGGTATGGCATTTCCGAAGGCTTAATAAATGTTCGGCACTTCTTGTAATAGTCGATATCCGTTGAAATTAATACCTTTTCTCGCCCGTGCTGAAGGCAATGCTTCACTAAATAAACCTTTCCGTCTTCAAAGATAACTTTTGCCTCTACTTTTCGTAAACATGTCGAACAAATACTATTGGTTAGTTCATAAAAAATGTACGGTCTATTTGGCATACCTTACGCGTCCCTTCCACTTTTTATTTATCAACAATACGTAATACACAATGCCTGCCATCGCAGCGATTTGAATATGATTGAATACCCCATAAGCATGAGGAAATGGTTTAATAAAGTCGATAAGAAATCGGAAGAATAAGTAACTTAACATAAAAAGCTGAAACAAATATCCTTCCCAAAGGATTTTGTTTACTTTCTTAATCCACAAGATGATTGCTCCTAAAAGAAGTAGGAACATAATTTCATATAGTTGTGTTGGGTGACGCTTCAAGCCATCTCCAAAATCAATTCCCGTCCACCAAGTTGTTACCGTTCCATAAGTATGATCATCTAATCCGGTTAAAAAACACCCAATCCGTCCGATACACATGCCGACAATAAGGGGAATAACGAAATCATCACCCGTTGACTGTTTTAGCCCAATGATTTTTTTCGCCATCTCAACACCAATGAGACCGCCTAACAACCCTCCAACAATGGTCTTTCCTTCCATTAAATAGATGATGTTATTCCATTGTTGCAACGTCTTAGCTGGATCTTCAAACCAATATAATAGTTTCGAACCAATTGCCGCTCCCAAAACGGCTCCTACCGCTACCCAAATTGATTTTTCCATTGGAATATATGACTTTCTTCGGAGGAGCAAATACACGCGAAAGCCAATAAAATAAGCTAGCGTTTCAAAGACAAGATGAGGGTGAATCGCTAGCGGACCGAGATGAATATAAACTGGAAACTCCATATGAATGCACCTTTTCCTAAAATAGTAAATCACTACATTATTAGGTTATCAAGTAATCAATTCAAAGTACAGATAATATAAAAAAATGAAATAATTTATACTCCTAAAGTGGTCAAGTTGGTCTTTCGTAAATAAGAAACATACATGATTTTACACTCACACCCCGGACATGAAAATTTATTCTCCCCGGGGTTTCCTTTCTACCATCTACCTATCAGGATAGATCATTTTTTTCACAGAAAAAGCGCAAAGCGCAAGTCCTTAGGCGAAGGGCGCTTTAGGACCTGGAGAAGGCTTCCGTCGCCACAGCTGGGCCGAAGCGACCCGAGCTGATGGCGCTGCTTGGAGCTAGACACCAAAAAAAACTGTAAAAAGAATACATTACACTTTATTGAACTTAAACTTTCTATAACAACAAAAAAGACGTCCCTACAGACGTCTTTTACTCAGTTGATTGTTCTTTCATTTTCTTGTTCCATTTTTTCCAACGCTTCTTCATCGAATTTGTCAAATAGCCGCCTTTGAACGATCGTAATTCGTAGGAGCTTAAAAATGCTGTTGGTTCAATTTCAGAAACTAATTCTAAAAACTCTTCTTCACGAGAACGCTTCGCCACGACTTCTAATCGATACCGCTTCGAGCTCATGCCCTCTCCTTCAAAAACCGTAACTCCAAATCCAGCTTCGCGAAGTTTACTGACTAAGCTTGAATTTTTATCTAACAAATTTACGTTATACGTTACGTACCCAAGCGCCATTTTTTTCTCAATGGCTCCTCCAAGAAGTAATCCAACACTAAATCCAATCACATAAGCTGCGATATTCCACCAATTGGATAAATCTTGGAATACAATACCTAATGCAACAATGTATATCGCACCTTCTAATAAGCCCACTCCAGCCGCTGCTTTCGTTTGATTCTTCACAAGAAAAATGGTTCTAATCGTTAACACCGGAACATACAAAATTTGCAATAAAAAAATAAGTGCCGCCTGAATGTACAAACCCCTACGCCCCCTTTAATAAACTCGAGCTCCTTGCATGGTATCATAAGAAATATTAAAAAAGAAGAGCTTTTTTGTTTTTCCCTTAAGAAATTCTTGTAAACATACAAAAGGGATAAAAAAGGAAAAGAGCCCTTTTTAGAGCTCTAAAATGAAAAAGATAACCTTATCGATGATTGGTCTTTCAACCTCAGTAGACACGATACGTACACCAACATGAAAAAGTCCTTTAATGCGTCATTGAGCATTAAAGGACTTTTTCATTACATTTGACTCTTCAACATAAATTCTTTCTGAAGCTTTTCCCAATTCACTTCATATAACCAATTATTGACCTTCTCAATATCTTTTGAGAAAATGCGATCTTCTGTAATCGAAGGAACAATAGAACGTACTTCCTCGTAAAGAGCTTTTGTGAACGTGCTCATTTTCTCCACTCCACGGTACTCTGCCGCTTGTAAAGCACAGATTAATTCAATGGCTAACACTCGACGTACATTTTGAATAATCTGATAGGCATGACGTGAGCCAATGGTTCCCATGCTTACGTGATCTTCTTGATTTGCTGAAGAAGGAATGGAGTCAACACTCGCAGGATGAGCCAGTGTTTTATTTTCCGAAACAAGAGATGCTGCTGCATATTGCATAATCATCGCTCCAGATTGAAGGCCTGGTTCCGGACTTAAAAACGGTGGCAAGTCACTTAATTGTGGATTAACTAGTCGCTCAATACGGCGCTCGGATATGTTAGAAAGCTCTGCAATTGCTATTTTCATAAAGTCCATCGCAAGTGCAATCGGCTGTCCATGAAAGTTGCCTCCTGAAATGACTTTCTCCCCACCATCAAAGATTAACGGGTTATCCGTAGCTGCATTCATTTCAATTTCAAGTTTTTCCCTCACATAATCAAGCGCTTGCCAAGAAGCACCATGTACCTGTGGGATGCAACGTAATGAATAGGCATCTTGTACTCGTAATTCTCCTTGCTTTGTGACAAGCTTACTATCTTGTAAGTATTCACGAATTCTTCTTGCTACATCTACTTGCTGTTGATAACCTCGTGCTTTGTGGACATCTTCATCAAACGCATCAATTATCCCTTGCAGACCTTCCAACGTAATGGCTGCAATCGCTTCACTTTCAAGTGCTAATTGCTCAGCTTCGATATAATTTATAACCCCCATTGCGGTCATTGCTTGAGTACCATTTATCAGTGCTAATCCTTCTTTGGCTTTTAACGTAATTGGAGCAATTCCTTCTTTTGATAATGCTAGAATCGCCTCTTGTCTTTCCCCTTTATAAAAGACCTCTCCTTCTCCCATTAAAACGAGCGCAAGATGGGATAACGGTGCTAAGTCACCACTTGCACCAAGTGAACCTTGCTGTGGAATAACTGGATGAATTTGTGCGTTTAACAAATCTAGAAGGCGTTCGATAACAACTGGTCTTACACCAGAATAACCTTTTAACAATGCATTAGCTCGAAGAAGCAGCATCGCCCTTGATACCTTTTCAGGAAATGCTTCTCCAACTCCACAAGCGTGTGAATGAATTAAGTTTAGTTGAAGCTTTTCGACATCACCAGCATCAATAAATACATCACTAAATTTTCCAAATCCAGTAGTAATTCCATAAACGACCTTCTTTTCATCCACAATTTTATCCACTGCTGCTCTACTTTTTTGTACAATGCGTAAACTATCAGGAGATACTGTTACATATATACCATTTAAAATCACTTTTTTAACATCTTCGATTGTAAGAGTATTACCTGTCAATTCGACCATTTCTTTATTCCTCCTTTAAAAAATGCAAAAAGGGACCATACTAGTCAACAAAAGCTTGTTCACTAGTATAGCCCCCTGATAACTCATCACTATAGGCTGTGTATTAAATATGATTAATGCCAAGTCCCATTGTTTCGTGTTCTAACCCACGAATAGGCGCCCCTATTGTTCCATATAATGCTACCGCAATCCATTCGCCTTCTTCAGGTTTATCATATGGCTTTCCTTTTACAATTGAAAAACGAAGTCCGACAGTTCGAAGCATGTCTCCAAGCTCTACTTGACCTCTCGTAACCCCATGCAATGCTTCAATGATTGCATGGTAAAGGGCATGCATTTCACGATAAACTGCTTCTTTTACGATTCCCTGTCGTTTTGCAGCTGTTTCGATGGCTGCTACAATCTTTTGCATTTCCATTGAGCCTACTTTCCCTTTACAAAACTGCCAACGATTTTTCTCCAGCTGTTCGATGATGAATTGCTCTTCTTTTCCTTCTGCAAATGCTAATATCATCGCATTTCTACCTATTCGTTGATCGACTCGAAGCGTCATGCTAATAACCTCAATCAAATATGAATTTTCTAAAAAGACTAATAACTTATTATTATTGTATTCCTAACACTGACAGAGTGTCAACGTTAAAAACCTTGATTTTATAAAGTTATCAAGCTACTTCGGTAGCTTAGTAAAGGATATAGATTTCAAAAAAATAAGAAGGGCGCAAAGCGCAAGTCCTTAGGCGAAGGACGCTGGAGGACCTGCGAGGAGGCTTCCGTCGCCACAGCAGGGCCGAAGCGACCCGAGCTGATGGCGCTCGGAGCTAAACATCAAATAAACTGTAAAGAGAAAACTTTAACACTTTATTGAACTTAAACTTTCTGTAACAACGGAAAAAGACCAAGTCAAATTGACTTGGTCTTTTTCCGAAATTGAACGCATGACGCGCCTTAGAGGATTCGAACCTCTGACCGACGGCTTAGAAGGCCGTTGCTCTATCCTGCTGAGCTAAAGGCGCAGATAATAAAAAAATGGCTCCGCAGGCAGGATTCGAACCTGCGACCGTTCGGTTAACAGCCGAATGCTCTACCACTGAGCTACTGCGGAACAATATGGGCCTGAGTGGACTTGAACCACCGACCTCACGCTTATCAGGCGTGCGCTCTAACCAGCTGAGCTACAGGCCCCTATGGAGCGGGTGATGGGAATCGAACCCACGACATCAGCTTGGAAGGCTGAGGTTTTACCACTAAACTACACCCGCATATGTAATTTTGGAGGCGGCAACCGGATTCGAACCGGTGATAAAGGTTTTGCAGACCTCTGCCTTACCACTTGGCTATGCCGCCAATGGCTGGGCTAGCTGGATTCGAACCAGCGCATCACGGAGTCAAAGTCCGTTGCCTTACCGCTTGGCTATAGCCCAATAAATGAATTATCTACTCTTATAAGATTATTTCATTCTATACTACGTCTGGAGCTTAAGAATGGGGCGACTGATGGGAATCGAACCCACGAATGCCAGAGCCACAATCTGGTGCGTTAACCACTTCGCCACAGCCGCCATCATGCTTGGCAGGGGCAGTAGGAATCGAACCCACACCGGAGGTTTTGGAGACCTCTGTTCTACCGTTAAACTATGCCCCTAAAGAATGGTGGAGGGGGACGGATTCGAACCGCCGAACCCTGAGGGAGCGGATTTACAGTCCGCCGCGTTTAGCCACTTCGCTACCCCTCCATATATATTCAATAAAGTCTTAAATGGTGGCTCGGGACGGAATCGAACCGCCGACACAAGGATTTTCAGTCCTTTGCTCTACCGACTGAGCTACCGAGCCTTATTAAAGTAAATGGCGGTCCCGACGGGAATCGAACCCGCGATCTCCTGCGTGACAGGCAGGCATGTTAACCGCTACACCACGGGACCTTAAATCATTTTGCTTGCAATAAAGTACCACTATTTTTCCTCGTGTGGAAGAAAATTAAAGTAGCATCAAAAATTATTTTGGTTGCGGGGACAGGATTTGAACCTGCGACCTTCGGGTTATGAGCCCGACGAGCTACCAGACTGCTCCACCCCGCGATGATAAAAATAAATATCAATGTATTATTATGCTAATAGTTAGCTCTTTTGACCGTCCCACTCTCAGAATGAATCTCAAGTAGTTGCTCGAGTGGTACGCTGAAGATTATTCAGTGAAGCATATTCGTTCGTGCTCCACCCCGCGATGATAATATGGCGGAGGAAGAGGGATTCGAACCCCCGCGGGCTTTGACACCCCTGTCGGTTTTCAAGACCGATCCCTTCAGCCAGACTTGGGTATTCCTCCACATATTTATCTGGTGGCGGCGGAGGGAATCGAACCCCCGACCTCACGGGTATGAACCGTACGCTCTAGCCAGCTGAGCTACACCGCCACAAATATTTAATTGACATCTATTAAATGGTGGAGCCTAGCGGGATCGAACCGCTGACCTCCTGCGTGCAAAGCAGGCGCTCTCCCAGCTGAGCTAAGGCCCCAAATCTTAATTACTGGTCGGGAAGACAGGATTTGAACCTGCGACCCCATGGTCCCAAACCATGTGCTCTACCAAGCTGAGCTACTTCCCGTAATGGCGCGCCCGAGAGGATTCGAACCCCTAACCTTTTGATCCGTAGTCAAACGCTCTATCCAATTGAGCTACGGGCGCTAAATGGTGCCGAGGGCCGGACTCGAACCGGCACGGTAGTCACCTACCGCAGGATTTTAAGTCCTGTGTGTCTGCCAATTCCACCACCCCGGCAAACATTATGGAGCGGAAGACGGGATTCGAACCCGCGACCCCCACCTTGGCAAGGTGGTGTTCTACCACTGAACTACTTCCGCATATTTAAATGGTGCGGGTGGAGGGACTTGAACCCCCACGCCATACGGCACTAGATCCTAAGTCTAGCGCGTCTGCCAATTCCGCCACACCCGCTAGATCTATAGTGGGTAAAATGGTGAGCCATGGAGGACTCGAACCTCCGACCCTCTGATTAAAAGTCAGATGCTCTACCAACTGAGCTAATGGCTCCAAATAAAATGGTGCCGGCGAGAGGACTTGAACCCCCAACCTACTGATTACAAGTCAGTTGCTCTACCAATTGAGCTACACCGGCATAATGGTGGAGGATGACGGGATCGAACCGCCGACCCCTTGCTTGTAAGGCAAGTGCTCTCCCAGCTGAGCTAATCCTCCATATGGTGACCCGTACGGGATTCGAACCCGTGTTACCGCCGTGAAAGGGCGGTGTCTTAACCACTTGACCAACGGGCCATCAGCCTGGCAGCGTCCTACTCTCACAGGGAAAACCCAACTACCATCGGCGCTGAAGAGCTTAACTTCCGTGTTCGGTATGGGAACGGGTGTGACCTCTTCGCTATCGCCACCAGACAATATGTTTTCGGCTTTCGACAAGCTACGTATTTTTCAATACGCTTTGCTTCTCAAAACCCTTTTCTTTTTCATATGGTTTGAAAGAAAATTATTCTTTCAAAACTAGATAACGCGTTTCACTGAAATCAATCAACTGATTGAATAGGTTAAGTCCTCGATCGATTAGTATCCGTCAGCTCCATGTGTCACCACACTTCCACCTCGGACCTATCAACCTGATCATCTTTCAGGGATCTTACTCA